>NZ_JBEPEL010000044.1:0-58567 GCF_040300825.1 Streptomyces sp. NPDC000229 | reverse complement strand
CTGCACGGCCCCTTCTCGCCGTCTGCCAAAGACCACCGGCCCGCAGTCGGCGTACGACCGGGGTGTGGCCGTGCAGGGTCGCCCCCGCAGAGGATGGGGGTCTCCCCTGCTCGAGCGAAGCCGAGAGCTTGGGGGAGGCCTGCAGCACCGCGGGCGGGCCGGACATAGCGGTGGCCGGCAGCTCCCCAGCTGCCGGCCACCGCTGCCGTCCGCCGCACCCCCGTCCCCACGGGGCTGTTGGCCGATGTCCCCGATCCGGGCCGCTCTCCCGGACCTGGGGCGCCGCTCAGCGCCCCAGCATCACGCCCACGGACGACGCCTGTGTGACCACTGCGTCCCAGCCGCCGAAGACGACCACCAGAAGCGCGGCCAAGGGGAGAACCATCGCCGTCGCCACCAGCGGGTGACGTCGCCCCGACGTACGACCCTGCGTGCGGATCACCGTTCGCGTTGCCGTGTGCGCCATGGTTCCTCTCCTGTCGTGTTCTCACAGCGGCGGGTGCTGACCTCGGGGGACGAGTGCTGCACCCGCCGCTTGACCTCAACATTAGGGAAGCGGCGGGCCGGGCGCGTCATGCCCGCGTACCCCTTGGCGGGCCTCCCGGAGGATGAGCCGCCACCGGGCGGCGTACTCCCCTGGGTGGAGACGGGGCACCCCCCGTGGGGGTCTTCCCGGAGGGGCCGGGGGGGGCGGGTGACGTCACTCACGTCCACGCCGCCGCTCCGTACCGCCGGTCACCGCTGAGGGCCAACCCCCCTTCGCGCGGCGGGCATTGGGACATGACGCGACCTCACCGCCCGGACCGGCACTGACAATCGATCGGCCCGCGAGGGCGCGGCCTATGAGCGTGCCGGGGCGTGGGTACGTAAGCTGTGCCACGTCAAACGGACACCGGTGCAGCGAGGGTGGGGCCTCCCCCACCGTAGGTAGGGGACGGACATGGCGATGATGCGGCTCCGGCGCGAGGATCCGCGTGTCGTCGGCTCATTCAGGCTTCACCGGCGGCTCGGCGCGGGCGGTATGGGGGTCGTGTACCTCGGGTCCGACCGGCGCGGGCAGCGGGTGGCTCTGAAGGTGATCCGGCCGGATCTCGCCGAGGACCAGGAGTTCAGGTCGCGCTTCGCGCGCGAGGTGTCGGCCGCGCGGCGGATCTGCGGCGGGTGTACGGCACGGCTCGTGGCGGCCGACCTGGAGGCGGACCGGCCCTGGTTCGCCACCCAGTACGTGCCGGGTCCCTCCCTGCACGACAAGGTCGCCGAGGAGGGCCCGTTGTCGGCGGCCGACGTGGCGGCGATCGGCGCGGCGCTCTCCGAGGGGCTGGTGGCCGTCCACGAGGCCGGCGTGGTCCACCGGGACCTGAAGCCGTCGAACATCCTCCTCTCCCCCAAGGGCCCGCGGATCATCGACTTCGGCATCGCCTGGGCGACCGGGGCGTCCACGCTCACCCACGTGGGTACAGCGGTGGGCTCGCCCGGTTTCCTGGCGCCCGAGCAGGTGCGGGGCGCGGCGGTGACCCCGGCCACGGACGTCTTCGCGCTCGGCGCGACCCTGGCGTACGCGGCCACGGCGGACTCGCCGTTCGGGCACGGCAGTTCCGAGGTGATGCTCTACCGGGTGGTGCACGAGGAGCCGCAGCTGCACGGCGTCCCGGACGCGCTGGCGCCGCTGGTGCGGGCCTGTCTCGCCAAGGACCCGGAGGAACGTCCCAGCACCCTGCAACTGTCCATGCGGCTGAAGGAGATCGCCGCCCGCGAGGCGCAGGGGCTGTCGGACGTCCGGTCGTCGGCGGCGCGACCGGCCGCCCGGTCCGTGGACGAGCGGCCCACGGGGCGGTTGACCGAGCGCTACACGGAGCGGACCACCCAGGGGCGGGCCCGGCGCACGCCCGCGCCCGGCCCGCGTGGCGCGCAGGCTCCGCGCGCCTCGTCGCCGCGCAATCCGTCACGCCCGCCGTCCCGGACGGGCGGTGGCCGCACGGCGTCGAGGCCCGGGGTGCGTACGGGAGCGGGCGGTGCCCGCCGGCCCGCGAACCCTCGGCTTCTGCGTCAGCGGCTCTTCGTCTTCGTGGTCGTGACGCTGATCGTGCTGCTGGGGATCGCGGCCGCGCAGGGCCTTCAGGGGTAGTGGCCGGTCAGGACTCCGGGCGGCCGGTGGCCACCGCGTAGAAGGCGACCGCGGCCGCCGCGCCGACGTTCAGCGAGTCCACGCCGTGCGCCATGGGGATGCGTACCCACTCGTCGGCCGCCATCAGTGCCTTGGTGGTGAGGCCGTCGCCCTCGGCGCCCAGCATCAGGGCGACCCGCTCCAGGCGGTGCGGGGCCGCCGCGTCGATGCTCGTGGCCTTTTCGTCGGGCGTGAGTGCGAGCAGTTTGAAGCCCGCCTCCCGTACCGTCTCCAGCCCTCGGGGCCAGGTGTCGAGGCGGGCGTACGGAACGGAGAACACGGCGCCCATCGAGACCTTCACCGACCGGCGGTAGAGGGGGTCGGCGCAGTCCGGCGACAACAGGACCGCGTCCATGCCGAGGGCGGCGGCGCTGCGGAAGATGGCGCCGATGTTGGTGTGGTCGTTGACGCCCTCCATGACGACCACCCGGCGGGCGCCGATGAGCAGTGCGTCCGCCGTGGGCAGCGGCTTGCGCTGCATGGAGGCGAGGGCGCCGCGGTGCACGTGGTAACCGGTGACGCGTTCGGCGAGGTCCGGCGTGACCGCGTACACGGGCGCCGGGACCTCGTCGATGACGTCCCGCATGACGTCGACCCACTTGGCCGACAGCAGCATCGAGCGCATCTCGTACCCGGCCTGCTTGGCGCGCCGGATGACCTTCTCGCCCTCGGCGATGAAGAGGCCTTCGGCGGGCTCGCGCTTGCGGCGCAGTTCGACGTCGGTCAGGCCCGTGTAGTCGCCGAGGCGCGGGTCGTCGGGGTCGTCGATGGTGATGAGATCGGCCACGGGGTGATACTGCCTTGTCCGGTGTGGGGTGCCAACGGGGTTACGTGGTGCTCTTGTGCGGGCCCTCGGCGACGACCGGGCCGATGACGATCACGGCGGGCGGGCGTACGTCCTCCGCCTTGACCCGCTCGGCCACCGTCGCGAGGGTCGCGTCCACGCGCCGCTGGGAGGCCGTCGTGCCCTCCTGGATCAGCGCGAGCGGGGTGTCGGGGGCCTTGCCGTGGGCAACCAGCGCCTCGGCGATCGCGCCGATCTTGTCGACGCCCATCAGGACGACCAGTGTGCCGGTCAGCTTGGCGAGCGAGGCCCAGTCCACGAGCGAGCGCGGGTCGTCGGGCGCGACGTGGCCGCTGACCACGGTGAACTCGTGCGCCACGCCCCGGTGTGTGACCGGGATGCCGGCCGCGCCGGGGACGCTGATCGAGCTGGAGATGCCCGGGACCACCGTGCAGGCGATGCCCGCCTCCGCGAGCGCCTGCGCCTCCTCCATGCCCCGGCCGAACACGAACGGGTCGCCGCCCTTGAGGCGGACGACGGACTTGCCGGCCTTGGCGTGCTCGATGAGCGCGTTGTTGATCGCCTCCTGCGCCATGAACCGGCCGTACGGGATCTTCGCCGCGTCGATCACCTCGACGTGCGGGGGCAGCTCGTCGAGCAGGTCACGCGGGCCGAGACGGTCCGCGATGACCACGTCCGCCTCGGCGAGGAGGCGGCGGCCGCGCACGGTGATCAGGTCCGGGTCGCCGGGACCGCCGCCGACGAGGGCGACGAAGGGGGTACGGGAGCGGTGGTGCGGCGCCGCGATCGAGCCGTCGCGCAGCCCCTCGACGATCGCGTCCCGCACGGCGGCGGAGCGGCGCGGGTCGTGGCCGGTGAGCACGGCGACGGTGACGCCCTCGCTGCGGCCGGTCGCGGGCGTCCACGCCGTGGCGGCCTCGGCGTCGTCGGAGCGTACGCACCAGGTGCGGGTGCGCTCCGCCTCGGCGGACGCGCGGGCGTTGGCCTCCGGGTCGGTGGAGGCGATCAGGGCGTACCAGGCGTCGGCCAGGTCGCCTTCCTCGTACCGGCGCTTGATCCAGGAGATCTCACCGGCTTCCGCCATGGCCTCGACGGACGGCGTCGCGGACGGCGAGACCAGGGTGATGTCGGCGCCGGCCGCGATGAGGGCGGGGAGGCGGCGCTGGGCGACCTGGCCGCCGCCGATGACGACGACGCGGCGCCCGGTCAGGCGCAGTCCGACGGGGTAGGCGGGGTGCTCGGCGTACTCGGCCATGGCGGTGCGGCTCCTCGGCGGGGCGGTGGTGCGGTGTGCGGGGGCCGCTGCGACGGTGAAGCGGCTGGTGGGGCGGGGGTGGCGTGGGGGTGCATGGCGGTGGGGACGCTGCCGACCACGATACGGTGCGCCCGCCGAGCCGGTCGTGGGGCGGTGCGGTGAGGGGGCCGGGGCGCTCTCCCCGGCCGCCCCCTGTGGCCTCAGGGCCGTGCGGGCCCTCCGCGCCGTGGCTCGGGCGGACCGGGGCCTGCCGCGTGGTGTGGGGGCGCGTGGCCCCCACACTCGATTACTTCTCGGTGACGCCCGCCGAGTCGAACGTCGCCACCTCGTGCATCGCGCGCGCCGCGCTCTGGATCACCGGGAGGGCCAGCAGGGCCCCGGTGCCCTCGCCCAGGCGGAGGTCCAGGTCCACCAGGGGGCGGAGGCCCAGCTTGTTGAGGGCCGCCACATGGCCCGGTTCCGCGCTGCGGTGGCCCGCGATGCAGGCCGCCAGCGCCTCGGGGGCGATGGCCCGCGCGACGAGGGCAGCGGCCCCCGCGCTGACGCCGTCGAGGACGACCGGCGTACGCAGCGACGCGCCACCCAGGATGAAGCCGACGAGCGCCGCGTGCTCCAGGCCGCCGATGGCGGCGAGGACGCCGATGGGGTCGGCCGGATCCGGCTGGTGGAGGTCGAGCCCGCGCCGGACGACGTCCACCTTGCGGGCGTGCATCTCGTCGTTGATGCCCGTGCCCCGGCCGGTGACCTCGGCGGCGTCGACGTCCGTGTAGACGCAGATCAGCGCGGCGGACACGGTGGTGTTGGCGATGCCCATCTCTCCGGTCAGCAGCGCCTTGTTGCCCGCGGCGACCAGGTCCCGGGCCGTCTCGATGCCGACCTCCACGGCCGCGAGGACGTCCTCGCGGCTGAGGGCGGGGCCGGTGGTGAAGTCGGCGGTGCCGGGGCGCACCTTGCGCGGCAGGAGGCCGGGCGTGGCGGGCAGGTCGCCGGCGACGCCGACGTCGATGACGCAGACCTCGGCCCCGACCTGGTTGGCGAACGCGTTGCAGACCGCGCCGCCGCCGAGGAAGTTGGCGACCATCTGGGCCGTCACCTCCTGGGGCCAGGCAGTGACGCCCTGGGCGTGCACCCCGTGGTCACCCGCGAAGATCGCGACGGCCGCGGGCTCCGGGATCGGCGGCGGGCACTGCCGGGACAGGCCGGACAGCTGCGCGGAGATGATCTCCAGCATGCCGAGCGCGCCGGCCGGCTTGGTCATCCGCTTCTGCCGCTCCCACGCCTCGCCGAGCGCCTTCGCGTCGAGCGGGCGGATGTTGGAGACGGTCTCCTGGAGCAGGTCGTGGGGCTCCTCGCCGGGCAGGGCGCGGCGGCCGTACGTCTCCTCGTGGACGACCCAGGACAGCGGGCGGCGCTTGGACCAGCCCGCCTGCATCAGCTCCGGCTCCTCCGGGAACTCGTCGACGTAACCGACGCAGAGGTACGCGACCACTTCGAGGTGCTCGGGCAGGCCGAGGGCGCGGACCATCTCGCGCTCGTCGAAGAAGCTGACCCAGCCGACACCGAGGCCCTCGGCGCGGGCGGCGAGCCACAGGTTCTCGACGGCGAGCGCGGACGAGTACGGCGCCATCTGCGGTTGGGTGTGCCGGCCGAGGGTGTGGCGGCCCCCGCGCGTGGGGTCGGCGGTGACGACGATGTTCACCGGGGTGTCGAGGATGGCCTCGATCTTCAGTTCCTTGAACTGCTTGGCCCGGCCCTTCGGCAGCGACTTGGCGTACGCCTCGCGCTGGCGCTGGGCGAGTTCGTGCATCGTGCGCCGGGTCTCGGCGGAGCGGATGACGACGAAGTCCCAGGGCTGCGAGTGGCCGACGGACGGTGCCGTGTGGGCCGCTTCCAGGACCCGGAGGAGGACCTCGTGCGGGATCGGGTCGCTGCGGAAGCCGTTACGGATGTCACGGCGCTCGCGCATGACACGGAGCACGGCCTCGCGCTCGACGTCGTCGTAGGCGGGGGCCGGGGCGCCGTGGTCGGCGGGGCTGTCCGGGCTGTCCGGGCTGTCCGCGGGGTGGTCCTCGAGGCTGTCGGCGGCCGGGGGTTCCTCGGAGGCGTCCGCGTCCAGGACCTCGGGCTGCTGCTCCGGGGCAGGGGCGGGCTCGGCGGTGAGCGCGGGCTCTTCGGCCACGGGCTGCTCGGGGGCGACCGGCTGTTCGGCTGCCACCGGCTGCTCGGCTGTGACGGGCTGCTCGGCCACCGGCTGTTCGGGGGCGACCGGCTGTTCGGCTGCCACCGGCTGCTCGGGGGCGGCTACCGGCTCGGGGGTCATGGGCTCGGGGGCCTCGACCGGCTCGGTCGCGACCGGCTCGGCGGGAACCGGCTGCTCCGCCGTCGGCTCGGGAGCGGTCGCCTCGGCGGCCACGGGCTCGGTCGGCGCCGGCTGCTCGGCGGGCATCGCCTCGGGGGCCACCGGCTCGGCGGGGACCTCGGCCGGCTGGGCGGCGGGCTCCGGGGCGGACTCCACCGGGGCGGGAGAACCGCCGTCGCGGGGGGCCGGGACCGTGACGGCGACGTCCGGGGCGGGTTCCGGGGCCGGCTCCGGACCGGCGGCGAGCGGCTCGGCGGCCTCGGGGGCCGGATCGGCGGCGGGCGCGGGGGCCGGAGGCGTCGGGGCGAGGTGGGGGGCGGTCGGGACGGAGCCCTCGACCGGCACGAACTGCCCGGCCGCCGCGGGCGCCGGGTCCGGAACGACCGTTTCTGCTGAGGCAGGAGGCGGCATCTGAGGCTGCTGGGACTGAGGGGACTGCTGTGGTGCGGGGGACCAGGGTTCCGCGCTCTGCGGCGGCAGCTCGCCGAGCTGCGGGCCGGGCAGCGTCGACACCGGCTCCTCGCGCGGCACGTCCAGGTACTCCAGGCCGCCGGACGTCACGGGACCGGACGCCGCCGGACCGGGGTTCGCGGGGCCGCGGTCGGCGAGCGAGCGGACGACTCCGCCCGAGGCGTCCGGGACCGGGGGTCCCATGTGGAGCGGGCGCCGCGGGGCGGCCGGGGCGGAAACGGCGGCAGAAGCCGGCGCCTGGGCGGGCTCGGGGGCGGCGGGCGCCTGGGCCGGCTCCGGCATCCGTACGCCGGTCAGGTCGACCGACCCGGAGTCACGGCCGCCGGCCTCATGCGCGCCGGCCTCATGGGCGGCGGGCTCATCGACGAGCGGCTCATGGGCCACCGGCTCCTGGGCGGCGGGCTCATGGGCCACCGGCTCGTGGACGACCGGCTCGTACACCGGAGCGGCCGGCTGGTGCATGACCGGCGCGGCCTGCGCGACCGGCTCGTACACGGACTGCTGCGCCTGCGCCTGCTGGGCCTGCTGGGCCTGCTGGGCCTGCTGCTCGGCGATCACCGCCGCGCCCACCGGGTCCACCGAGGCGGGGACCGCCGGGGGCATCGCCATGGGGGCGGGCGCCGGGGCGACGCCGGCGTGCGGCTCGCTCCAGGCTCCCTGCGACCCCGGCATCAGCAGCAGGTCGTCGTCCTCGGCAGCGTTCTCGGAGGGGTCCAGGAAGGTGTACGCGCCCGGAGCGGGGATGCCCGGCTGCTCCACCATGCCTGCGTTCTCCGGCTGCCCCTCGCCCGGGACCTGGCCGGTGTCAGTCATGCGTACCCCTCGCCCATCGGTTGTGCTCCTTCAGACCGTCGCCCGCCAACAAGAACGAGCGTGCGCGCCGCGCGGCACGAACGGCACGCGGACATGACGTATTGTCGCGGCCTTCTGCCGCCGTGGCAGCGGGATCCGCCGCCGTCGGCTGTGGACTGCGCCACGTTGCGCAACCCCCCGGTAACGCCATACCACACAGAGGCCCGAAGAGGTCCCTCTTTTCCGGACATTGACGAACCAATCGTCGAACGCCCGGCCGCCGTACAACGATCGGCCAGCCTACCTGCCGTCCCGTAGTGACATGGTCACGGGGAGGGTGCCGGACGGTGCCCGGACAGCAGGAAGACGACCGATCGGTCGCGTTCCGTCCAGGCGCCGGGGTCGAGTTCGACGGACTGGAGGAGCTCGCACTCGACCGCGTATCCGCCGTCCGCCAGCGCCGCGCCGACCGCCTCCGCCCCGTCCCGGGTGGTGGCGTGGGCGACGATCCGCTCGGGGCGGCGGTCCGCGCAGGCGGTGACGACGGCCGCTCCCCCGCCCCCGACGCGTACGACGTCGGGCTCGGGCAGCCGCTCCAGCACATGCGGCGCGCGTCCCGCCACGGTCTGGATCTGGACGCCGAAGCGGCGGGCGGCGGCCTCGGTACGGGCGCAGGCGGCCGGGTCCTCGTCGACCGCGATCACGGCCGCGCCGAAGCGGGCGGCCTCCACGGCCAGCGCTCCGGCCCCGCAGCCGATGTCCCAGACGAGGTCGCCGGTACGCGGTCCGAGGCAGGCGAGCTGCGCGGAGCGGAGGCCGGCCGACTCGCCGGTGCGGAGGTCGCCGCCGTACGCGGGCGAGGGCAGCCCCCAGCCGCGTACCGCTCCCGGGTCCCGGCCCATCAGCCATCCGCCGCCCTGCGCGGCCGCGGCGCCGCCGATGACGATGACGACGTTGGGGTCGCGCCAGGCGTGGTCGGCGACCTTGTCGGAGGTGAGGACGGTGACCTGCTCGCGCTCGGTGCCGAGTTCCTCGCAGATGACGAAGGTGCGGTGGACCCCGTCGAGGAGGAGGGCGAGTTCGGCGGGCCCGGCGCCCGGGGAGGTGAGCACGGCGACCTTCGGATGGGCACGGCACACATTGACGGCGCGGCGCAGCGTACGGCTGTGGGCGACGACGATGTGGGCGTCGTCCCAGGGCATGCCCGCGCGGGCGAAGGCGGCGGCGACGGAGGAGACGGCGGGCACCACTTCTACCTCCAGGCCGTACTGGGGTGCGCGCAGGGTGCGGACGACGCCGAAGAAACCCGGGTCGCCGTCGGCGAGGACGACGGCGGTGCCGCGGTGGCCGGCGATGCGGCGGGCGGCGAGGTCCACACTGCCGAGGCGGATCCGTTCGGCGGCGGGCGGGATCTCCGGGAGCCCCAGGTGGTGGCCGGCTCCGGCCACCAGGGTGGCGGCCGAGAGGGCGGACCTGGCGGCCGCGGTGAGGGGCGAACCGTCCCAGCCGATCACCGTGACCCGGTCGGCCATCTTCGTCTGTCTCCTGGAATGTCGTGGAGGTCGGGCGGAGTGCTGGTGAGCGTACCGGGTGTCAGTTCCAGTCGGTGAACGAGGAGTATCCGGAGTCGGCGAGTTGGTCGGCGGAGCCTTCGAGGTCCTCGGGGAGCAGGCTCCAGACGATCAGGTCGGTCCTGATGTCGGTCCAGCCGCCGTCCTCCGTCTGGGTGCGCGCTATCCAGGCGTTGCGCAGGACGCCCTCGCTGATGCAGCCGATCTTCTGGGCGACCTGCTGGGAGGCGGTGTTGTCGGCGGCGGTGCGCAGTTCCAGGCGCTCGAAGCGCTGGTCGCGGAAGAGCCACTGGGCGACGGCGAGGACGGATTCGGTGGCGTATCCCTCGCCGCGGGCCCAGGGGGCGGTGACGTAGGCGATTTCGGTCGCGCGCGTGCGCCAGTTGGTGTTCTGGAGATGGACGATGCCGACGAGGCGCTGGGTGAGGAACTCGGTGACGGCGAGGACGACGCCGCGGCCCTCCGCACGTTCCGCAGGAGCGATCCTGCGCACCCACTCCTCTGCGTGGGCCGTGGTGTACGGGTGGGGTACGGAGGTCCAGGCGACGACCATCTCGTCGTTCATCATCTCGATGTGCGCGGGGATGTCCGACTCCTCGAAGTGGCGCAGCACCAACCGTTCCGTGCTGATGGAGATGTCCGGAAAGGTGGTAGTCATGCGCAGCTCCATGCCGAAGACCGTCCGTAAAGGCCGTAAAGGCCGTGAAGGCACAGCATGCAGCATGCAGCCGGTTGTGCGCATGGCCGGGTCGGTACGGATCCGTCGATACGGATACGTCGATACGTCGATGCGTCGATGCGTCGATGCGTCGATGCGTCGACATGGCAGAGGCCCCGCGCACCGGACGGGGTGCGCGGGGCCTGGACCTGGGAGCCGAGGGCTACTTGACCGCTCCGAAGGCGGGGACGATGGAGCCGTCCTTGTAGGTGTCCTCGATGTACTTCTTCACCTCGGGCGAGTTGAGGAGCTCGGCGAGCTTCCGCACACGGGCGTCCTTCTCGTTGCCCTTCTTGACGGCGAGGAAGTTGGCGTACGGGTTGCCTTCGGCCTTCTCCAGCGCCAGGGCGTCCTTGGCCGGGCTGAGCTCGGCCTCGATGGCGTAGTTGCCGTTGATGACGGCGGCGTCGACGTCGTTCAGGGCGCGGGGCACGGTGGCGGCCTCCAGCTCCTTGAACTCCAGGCCCTTCTTGTCCTTGATGTCGGACAGCTTGCCGTTGGCCCCGACACCGTCCTTGAGGGTGATGACGCCGTTGTCGGCGAGCAGCTTGAGGGCGCGGCCGCCGTTGGTGGTGTCGTTGGGGACGGCGACCGTCTGGCCGGGCTTGAGGTCCTTGAGGGACTTCAGCTTCTTGGAGTAGAGGCCGAGGGGCTCGAGGTGGACGTTGACGACCGGAACGACGGTGGTGTTGTTCTTCTTGTTGAAGTCGTCCAGGTACGGCTTGTGCTGGAAGTAGTTGGCGTCGACCTGGCCGCTCTCGGTGGCGGTGTTCGGCAGGACGTAGTCCGTGAACTCCTTCACCTCCAGCTTGAGGCCGGCCTTCTCGGCGAGGTTGTCCTTGACGAAGGTCAGGATGTCGGCGTGCGGCGTGGGGGACGCGGCGACGACGAGCGGCGAGGACGCGTCGGCCTTGCCGGAGCCGCCCTTGGAGGAGGACGGGTCGGAGGCCGTGCCGCAGGCGGTGAGGCCGAGGGCGAGCGCGGTGATGCCGGCGAAGGCCGTGGTGATCTTGATGTTCTTACGCACGAAAAGTGCCTCTTTCTGGTGGTGCGGACAACGCCCGGACAAGGAGTGCGGGCTGTTCAGGGGGAAGTCAGGCGGTGCGGCCTCGGCGGGCGAGGAGGCGTACGGCGAGGTCGCCGATGAGCTGGATGATCGTGACGATGACGATCAGCAGCACCACGGTGATGAGCATGAAGTTGGTCTCGAACCGCTGGTAGCCATAGGTGATGACCTTGGAGCCGAGTCCCTCGCCGCCGACCGCGCCGGCCAGCGCCGAGTAGCTGATCAGGGTGATCACGGTGGTGGTGAGGGCGGCCACCAGGGACGGCAGCGCCTGCGGGAGCAGCACCTTCCACACGATCGTCGGGATGCCACCGCCCATGGACTGGACGGCTTCGACGAGCCCGTGGTCGACCTCGCGGATCGCCGTCTCGACGAGGCGCGCGAAGAACGGGATGGCTCCGATGGAGAGCGGCACGATCATTGCGGTGGGGCCGATGAAGGTGCCGACCACGAGCGTGGTGACCGGGATCAGGGCCACCAGCAGGATGATGAACGGCAGCGAGCGGCCGATGTTCACGATCACGCCGATGACCTTGTTCACCGGTCGGTTCTGCAGCAGCCCGCCCTTGTCGGTCAGGACGAGGAGAACACCCAGCGGCAGGCCGCCGATGACGGTGACCACGGTGGACCACAGCACCATGTAGAGCGTGTCGATGGTGCCCTGCTCCAGCAGGGGCCGCATCTCTTCCCAGGTCACTTCGCGATCTCCTTGACCAGGCCCTGCGCGGGCACGTTGCGTTCCTCGTCGATGACCTCGACCTGGAGGCCCTGCTCGCGCAGGAAGCCGACGGGGACGACGTTCTCCTCGTACCGGCCGGGCAGTTCGATGCGCATACGGCCGATCTGCCTGCCGCCGACGGTGTCCATGGCCGCGCCGAGGATCGAGATGTCGACGTTGTACGTGCGGGAGAGCTGGGAGATCACCGGCTGGGTGGCGGCCTCGCCGTGGAACGTGACGTCGATGACCGTCCGGTCGGTGCCGGAGGCCTCGCCGGTCACCGGGAACAGTTCACGGGCCAGCTCGGAGCCGGGGGTGGCGAGCAGTTCGGCGACGGTGCCGGACTCGACGACGCGGCCCTTCTTCATCAGGGCGGCGGAGTCGCAGATCTGCTTGACGACGTCCATCTCGTGGGTGATGAGCAGGACGGTCAGGCCGAGCTGCCGGTTGAGGTCGCGCAGCAGCTGGAGGATGGAGCGGGTGGTCTCGGGGTCCAGCGCGCTGGTGGCCTCGTCGGAGAGCAGCACCTTGGGGTTGCCGGCCAGCGCCCGGGCGATGCCGACGCGCTGCTTCTGGCCGCCGGAGAGCTGGCCCGGGTAGGCCTTGGCCTTGTCGGCCAGGCCGACGAGGTCGAGGAGTTCGAGGGCGCGGCGGGAGCGGTCGGCGCCGGGGACGCCGAGGATCTCCAGGGGCAGCTCGATGTTGTCCTGGACGGTGCGTGAGGACAGCAGGTTGAAGTGCTGGAAGACCATGCCGATGCGGCTGCGCGCCCGGCGCAGGTCCTTGCCCGCCCGGCGGCCACGGCCCGCGAGCGCGGTGAGGTCGGTGCCGTCGACCGTCACGGTGCCGGAGGTGGGGCGCTCCAGGAGGTTGACGCAGCGGATGAGCGAGGACTTGCCGGCGCCGCTCTGTCCGATGACGCCGAAGACCTCGCCTTCGCGGACATGCAGGTCGACGCCGTCCAGAGCGGTGACCTGGCGGCCTCGCGACTCGTAGACCTTGGTCAGGCCCTTGGTGGTGATCACAGGGGTTTCCGTCACTGTCGAGTGCACGGCGCGGTGTCCGCCGGGCACGGGGCATTCGTCGTTCCGACGCGCGGCACGGCTGTTCGGCGGGTGGCCGGGGGTGGCACGTGCGCGGGCGGCGTGATCCGTCGGCTTGGGAACGCGTACGGAACACGGCGTGGCTGTCGGGTCTCGCTTCGGGGCGCGAGGCTCAGGCAGGGGCCCTCAGAAGGCGCACATTCGACACATACAACGAGCACCGGGCGTCGTCATCGCCTCGGTCGCAAGGGTGCGGGAGCTCGTCGTGGTCATGCGGGTCAGTAAACCAGACACTTCTTCCGGGCTCGGGCGGCTGTCCGAATAGCGGACGGCCGTTGTGCATCATGCGGACTGCCGGACCCCCGCGGTGATGGCCACTCCATCCGCTGTGGCCTGCGCGGTCACCTCGGAGAGGTCGGTGACCACGACATCGGCCACGAGCTCGCCCCGGTCGTGCGTTGTGGCCAAGGCCACGGTCGTCATACCGGCCGCCCGGCCGGCCGTCAGCCCGGCGGGGGCGTCCTCGAAGACCACGCAGCGCGCCGGGTCGACGCCGAGCCTCGCGGCGGCGAGCAGGTAGGGCTCGGGGTCGGGCTTGCCGCGCGTGATGTCGTCGGCGGCGATCACGACCGGGGCGTCGATCCCGGCCTCCCGCAGCCGCGCCTCGGCGAGCGGCCTGGTCGCGGAGGTGACGACCGCCCAGCGGCCCTCCGGGAGTGAGGAGAGCAGCTCCTTGGTGCCGGGCAGCAGCTCCACGCCTCCCGGTACGTCCTCGACCTCGAGCTGCTCGATACGGGCCAGGGCCTGGGGTATCCCGGCGGCCCGGTCGCCGGTCAGCAGCTCGGCGATGATCTCGACGGCGGGGCGGCCGTGCAGTTCGACGCGGGCGAAGTCCTCCGCCGCGATGCCGTACTCCGAGGCCCACCGGGTCCAGCAGCGGTCGACGGACTCCAGGGAGGAGACGAGGGTTCCGTCGTTGTCGAACAGGAGGGCTTCGGCGTGGATCTTCATGGTCATGGAGCCTACGTTTCCGCTACCGGGGGCGGTCGCACCGGGTCTTTTGGCCCGTAATAGTCTCGGGCGCATGCTTGTCGCCCTGACGGTCGCGGTTTCCGTGGCCGCGCTCGCCCTCGCCGCCTGGTGCGGCTTCGCCGCATACCGGGACCAGCCGACGAAGGACTGGCACTTCATCGGCATGGCCGTGGTGACGGTCCTGGCCCTGGTGCAGCTGGTGGTCGGGATCGTGCAGCTGGCACGGGGTGAGAAGGCCGACGAAGGTACGGCGATCTTCGTCGCGTATCTGATCGGCGCGCTGTGCGCGGTCCCGGCGGCGGGCTTCATGTCGCTGGCGGAGCGCAGCCGCTGGGGGTCGGCGACCGTCGCGGCCGGTGCGGTGGTGCTGGCGGTGCTGGAAGTCCGCCTCCATGACATCTGGAACGGCTGAGATGGCAGGGCGCGGTCTGGCCCAGGGGCCCGGCATGCTGCTGGTGTGGCTGTACGGGGTGATGTCGGTCGGCGCGGTGTCGCGGTCGGTGCTGCAGATCGCCACCGAGTTCGGCCGGGCGCCGCTCGCGTACACGCTGTCGGCCCTCGCGGCCGTGGTGTACGTGTTCATCACCTACACGCTGGTGCGGGGCGGCGAGACGGCCCGCAAGGCGGCACTCGTGTGCTGCGCCGCCGAGCTGGTGGGCGTCATGACCGTGGGTACCTGGACGCTGGCCGATCCCGGCGCCTTCCCGGACGCCACGGTCTGGTCCGACTACGGATACGGATACATCTTCATCCCGGTGCTGCTGCCGGTGACCGGGATCCTGTGGCTGCGGAAGGCTAAGCGGCCTTCTCCAGCGTGACCAGGGTCAGGCGCGGCCCCACTTCGCGGGTGGCGACGGTCTCGTACCCCTTCTTGCGGTAGAGGCGCAGATTGCCCTCGCTGCGGTGGCCGGTGAAGAGCTGGAAGCGCTTGGCGGCGGGGGCCGGGTCGGTGGCGAAGTGTTCCTCGATGGCGTCGAGGAGGCGGCCGCCGAGTCCGTGGCGGCGCAGCCGCGGGTGGACGATGAGCTTGTCGATCCTGGCGGTGCCGGTGTCGTCGAGCTGTCCGCGTACGGAGGCGATGATCTCGTCGCCGAGCCGGGCGACGAGGGCGTGGCCGCGGTCGAGCTCGGCCTTCAGGTCGTCGAGTGACTGGGTGAGGGGTTCGATGCCGTAGTCGCCATAGAGCTCGGCCTCGCTCTGGTAGCACAGGTATTGCAGCTTGAGGATCTGTTCGGCGTCCTGCGCGCTTGCCGCTGAGATGGTCACGCTCATGCCCATGTATGCATGCCTCCGGCTCACCTGGTCCGCCCTGGGGGTCTACCGCTCCTTTCCCCGATGTTCAGGAACGGCAACCTCTGCAGTGAGCATTCTGCGCAGGCATCCCAGGCAACGGGAACGCATCGGCCCCAAACTGCCTTGTGAGATACCCAACTCTCCTGCGATTTCTCGGTAGGTGGGGTCGGTGGGCGACAACATCGCAGTCAGCAGGCGACGGCAGTGGACGGGCGTGCGGGCGACGGCGGTACGCAGCGCCCGGCGCCGTTCGGCGACCAGCGCGGCCTGCTCCGGCTCCACGTCCGACACGGGCTCGTCGCCGCTGTAGGGGAGTTCGCGCACGACGGTCCGCCGGGCGCGGCGGGCCTCGTCCCGGACGGCCCTGCGCAGCCAGTCGGCGGGCCGGCGGGGCACACCCGGGCCGCCGTCGAGACGCTCCAGGAGCCTGAGCCATACGGCTTGTTCGAGGTCGCCCGGCTCCACACCGGCGGCCGCGGCCTCCGCCTCCGACTCGGCGGCGAGCAGTGCGGTGAGGGCGCCGACGAGTTCGGGGAGGAGGGTGGCTGGGGTTGCGGTCGCTTCGGAGGTGGCCTGTTCGGGGCGGCGGGGGTGTGCGGTCTGTGCGGTCTGTGCGGGGCGGGACTCTTCGGGGGGTGTCATGCCGCCCACGACACGAACGGGCCCTCCCCCGGTTGCCGTTCCCGCCCGAAACCGCCCGTCCGGGCGGCTCACCGGGCGGCGGGGCTGACGGGCGGGAGGGCGTCCTGTGACGCGGGGGCGGCGCGGGGCGGGGATGCCGCGCCGCCACATGCGTCAGCGGGCGCGGTGGTCCGCCGCGGCCAGCAGGCCGGTGTCCGGCTGGTCGGTGAAGATGCCGTCGATGCCGGTGGCGAAGTAGGCCTTGTACGCGCCGAAGACGTCCCCGTACGCCGCCGGGTCCGTGCCGCGGCGGAAGTCCGCGGGAAGGAAGGCGTTCTCGTTGCGCAGCGTGTAGGGGTGGAGGACCAGGCCCTTGGCGTGTGCGTCGCGCACCAGGGTGGTGGGCTTGCCCAGCCTGCCGTCCTTGTCCTTCGGGATGACCAGGTCCAGCAGGGGGCCGACGCCCTGCGCGTAGGACGCGATCCACTTCAGACCCTCGGGAGTGATCAGGTCGGCGACCGTGCGCGGGTCGCCCGCCTCGCGGAAGTCCCAGGGGCGGTCGTCCGGCGTCCACAGCAGCACGACGCGCGGCGTGGAGACGAGCTTGGCCATCCGCTGCATGCTGGTCGGCTCGAAGGACTGGAGGAACGTCGGCGAGTCGGCGCCGTGGCGTCCGTACCGGCGCAGCAGCCTGGCCAGCGGCTCCTCCAGGGCGAGGCCGAGCCCCCGGAAGTACGTGGGGTGCTTGGTCTCGACGTACAGCCAGATCGGGCGGCCCCGGCGGCGGCCCTCCTTCTCGGCCCAGCGCAGCACCTCCTCGAAGGTGGGTATGGCCCAGCGGCCGTCGTAGACGGTGTTCTCCTGGCGGGTGCCGGGGATGCGCTCCTTGGCGCGGAGCGTCTTCAGCTCGGCGAGGGTGAAGTCCTCGGTGAACCATCCGGTCAGCGAGGTGCCGTCGACGGTCTTGGTGGTCTTGCGGGAGGCGAATTCGGGGTGGTCGGCGACGTCCGTCGTCCCGGTGATGTCGTTCTCGTGGCGGCAGACCAGGTGGCCGTCCTTGGTCGGGACGAGATCCTGCTCGATGACGTCCGCGCCCATGTCGAGGGCCAGCTGGTAGGAGCCGAGGGTGTGCTCGGGGCGGTAGCCGCTGGCGCCGCGGTGCGCGATGACCGTCGGGACGGGCAGGCGCTTGTGCGAACCACCCGACGGGCGCCCGTGCGCCTGCGCCGCGGTGCCGCCCGCGCCTGCGGAGAGTGCGGCCGAGCCGAGGACCGCCGCTCCCAGCACGGTCCGCCGACCGGGACTCCTGTGCGCACCCTGTGTCATGAAGGCTCCTTACGTGAGCGTTTTTCGGACTGCTGAGCGACTGCTGAGCGAGGCCCGATCGTAGGCAGGGGTGCCTTACGTACGGGAGACCCCGGACGAACGCGTGGAAAACACGGGTCAACACTGCGTATCGACTCGGTGAACCCGATGTGCGGCCGGGTGTGACCCACGAGTATCGTCCTCACCTGCACATACTGGTCACGTACGTGGTCGGCTACTTCGACGGAGGACTCGTTGTCCCGCTTCGCGCTCATCAAGGCAGTGCTCGGCCCGGTCATGCGCCTGATGTTCCGCCCCCGGGTGGAGGGCGCCGAGAACATCCCCGGTGACGGGCCGGTCATCCTGGCGGGCAACCACCTGACGTTCATCGACTCCATCGTCCTGCCGATCGTGTGCGACCGTCAGGTCTGCTTCATCGGCAAGGACGAGTACGTCACGGGCAAGGGCCTCAAGGGCCGGCTCATGGCGTGGTTCTTCACGGGCGTCGGCATGATCCCGGTGGACCGGGACGGCGCCAACGGCGGCGTGGCCGCGCTGATGACGGGGCGCCGCGTGCTGGAAGAGGGCAACGTCTTCGGCATCTACCCGGAGGGCACCCGCTCCCCCGACGGCCGCCTCTACCGCGGCCGCACCGGGATCGCGCGCCTCACGCTGATGACGGGTGCGCCGGTGGTGCCGTTCGCGATGATCGGCACGGACAAGCTCCAGCCGGGCGGCGCGGGTCTGCCCCGCCCGGGCCGGGTGACGGTGCGGTTCGGCGAGCCGATGGAGTTCTCCCGCTACGAGGGCATGGACCGTGACCGGTACGTCCTGCGGGCGGTGACGGACTCGGTGATGGCCGAGGTGATGCGGCTGTCCGGGCAGGAGTACGTGGACATGTACGCCACGAAGGCGAAGGCCGCGTAGCCGCTCTTCGAGCGCGTGGACGTGCATGGGGCGGCGCCCCGGTCCGGCATGGGTGCCGCACCGGGGCGCCGCCCGTTCACGAGGTGGACGCCCGAGCCCGGGCCGACCGCCCCCCGGACCGGCTCCCGAGCCCGGGCGCGACCGCCCCCGAGCCGGCGCCCGGGCCCGAGCAGGCGCCCGAGCTGAGCAGGCAGGCCACCGGACCTGAGTCGGCGCCCGGGCCTCAGCAGGCCCTCACCAGGCGGCCGGCCCGCTACGGGTGCTCGACGCCCTCTTCCAGCTTCTGCCCCCACAGCAGGAACCAGGCCGCGACCGCCGTCGCCAGCAGGACGGCCGCGCCGACGCCGGCCGCGATGCGCAGGCCCTCGACGAAGGCGTCCTGCGCGGCGGTGACCAGCGCGGCGGCTGTCGCGTCCGGCAGGCCGGCGGACGCCTCCACCGCGCCGCCCAGCGATTCGTGCGCCGCCGCGGAGGTCGCCGCGGGGACGCCCTGCGGGGTGACGAAGTCGCTGTAGACGCCGGTCACGATGGAGCCGAGGAGCGCGATGCCGAGCGCCGCGCCGAGTTCGTACGCCGTCTCGGACACCGCCGATGCGGCGCCCGCCTGTTCGCGGGGGACGCTCGACAGGATCACGTCGGCGGTCACGGTGAACGCGAAGCCCGCGCCGATGCCGACGACCAGCAGGGACGCGCCGAGCAGCGGGTAGCCGGTGGACCGGTCGAGCAGCGTCAGCACGGCGAGCGCCAGGCCCACCGCGGCGAGGCCGCCCGACACCACGGACCGCACCGAGAACCGGCGGGCGACGACACCGGCGATCAGACCGGCCGTCACCGCGCCGATGGCGGCGGGCAGTTCGGCGAGGCCCGCCTCCAGGGGGTGACGTCCCTGGACCAGTTGGAGGAACTGGGAGAGGAAGAACACGAGCCCGGACAGACCCAGGATGGTGAGCAGGTCGGCGAGCACCGCCCCGGAGAAGCCCCGGTGGTGGAACAGCCGCATGTCGAGCAGCGGCGCGTCGAGGCGGAGCTGCCTGCGTACGAACCAGGTCAGCGCGCCCACGCCGATGACGGCCGCGACGGCCATGTCGAGGCGCAGTCCGTGCGCGGCGGCCTCCTTGACCGCGTACACGACGCCGATCATGCCGACGAGAGAGAGGACGACGCTCAGCAGGTCCCAGGGGCCGGGCGCCGGGTTCTTCGACTCGGGGATGTACTTGATGCCGACGAGGACGAGGACGACCATCACCGGCAGGTTGATCAGGAAGACCGAGCCCCACCAGTAGTGCTCCAGCAGGAACCCGCCGACGACCGGTCCCACCGCGGCGCCGGCCGAAGCCATGGCGCCCCAGATGCCGATGGCGAGGCTGCGCTCGCGCGGGTCGTGGAAGAGGTTGCGGATGAGCGCCAGGGTGGACGGCATCAGGGTCGCGCCGGCGACGCCGAGCAGCGCACGGGCGGCGATCATCATCTCGGGGGTGGTGGCGTACGCGTTGAGCACGGAGACGGCACCGAAGGCGGCGGCGCCGATCAGGAGCAGCTTCTTGCGGCCGATGCGGTCGCCGAGGCTGCCCATGGAGACGAGCAGTCCGGCGATGACGAACGAGTAGACGTCGCCGATCCACAGCAGCTGCGTGCCGGTCGGCTTGAGGTCCTCGCTGAGGAACGGGGTCGCCAGGCCCAGTACGGTGGCGTCGACCGCCACCAGCAGCACGGCCAGGACCAGTACGGCGAGTGCCAGCCACCGGCCCGGGCGGGGCAGAACCTCCGATTCCTTGGTCAGTTGATCGGTACGGGTCATTTCTCCACGCTCCTGCGTGCTCCGCCGAGCAGCAACTCGGCGATCATGTACTGGAAGTCCTTGCCGGCGACCCGCCCGTCCTGCACGGCCCAGGCACAGGTGCCGATGAGGCCGTAGAGCGCCTCGGTGAGCCAGGCGGGTGTGAGGTCGATCCGGAACTCGCCCTGCTCCTGGCCGCGCCGGAAGAGCGCGGCGACACGGGCATCGAGGCGCGCCCAGCCCTCGTTCATCTGGTCGCCCTCGAAGAGCTGGTTCTCGGTGACCAGGAACGCGAGCAGTCCGGCGACCGGCTCCAGCCCGGCGATGAGCCGGCGCAGCGCCTCCTCGGCGGTGCCGTCGTCGAAGCGGGCGGCCTCGATGGCCGCCTCGAACTCCTGGATGCCGAGCGCCTCCAGCGCCCTGACCAGCGCGTCCCGCCCGGCGAAGTGCCGGTGGAGGGTCGCGCGGCCGATGCCTGCGGCGCGGGCGACCTCGTCCATGGTGGCGGTCGCCTTGCGGGAGAGGAGGGCGGCAGCGGTGCGCAGCACCTGCTCACGGTCGACTGTCATGAGACAACCATAGCCCATGTGAGACATCAATGTCTCATTCGAAATCCGATCGACTCACGAGGGAAGGAACAGGATGCTGAGGCGCATGAAGCCGCTCCTGCTCATCGACGTGGATGGTCCGCTCAATCCGTACGCAGCGAAGGCCCAGCGCAGACCGGAGGGGTACGGCACCCACCGGATGCGCCCGACGGGCTGGACGGACGGGAAGCCGCTGCGGGTGTGGCTCAACCCGGCGCACGGCGAGGAGCTCCGGGCGCTGGCGCGCCACTACGAGCTGGTCTGGGCGACGACCTGGAAGGGCGAGGCAAACGACTGGATAGGGCCGCACCTCGGGCTGCCCGAGCTGCCGTACATCGACTGGCCCCAGATGCACGGAAAGGCCCCTCTCGGGACCTTCTGGAAGACGCAGTACATCCTTCAGTACGCGGCGGGACGGCCGTTCGCCTGGGTCGACGACGACATCACGGCGTACGACCGCGAGTACGTCGAGCGGGAACACCTCGCCGCCGCCCTGCTGGTGCACGTCGATGAGCGAATCGGCCTGACGCGGCCGGACTTCGACGCGCTCGCGGACTGGGCGGCGGCGCTGTGACCTGCTGAGGGTTACTGCTTGGCGGTGGCCCAGGCGCGCTGGATCACCAGGTCGGCCTTGACCTCGGAGAGCTGCGTGGCGACGGCGGAGGGGGCCGTGCCGCCCCGGCCGTCGCGGGAGGCGAGGGCGCCCGGGACGTTCAGGACCGTCCGCACCTCGGGGGTGAGGTGCTCGGAGATCTTGGCGAACTGCTCGTCGGTGAGCTGGTCCAGCTCGACGCCGTGCGCCTCGCACTCCTTGACGCACTCGCCCGCGACCTCGTGCGCCACCCGGAACGGCACGCCCTGCTTGACCAGCCACTCCGCGATGTCCGTCGCGAGGGAGAAGCCGGCCGGGGCGAGCTCCTCCATCCGCTCCCGGTTGACCGTGAGCGTGGCCATCATGCCGGTGAAGGCCGGCAGCAGTACCTCCAGCTGGTCGCAGGAGTCGAAGACCGGCTCCTTGTCCTCCTGGAGGTCGCGGTTGTAGGCGAGCGGCAGGGCCTTGAGGGTCGCCATGAGACCGGTCAGGTTGCCGATGAGGCGGCCGGACTTGCCGCGCGCGAGCTCGGCGATGTCCGGGTTCTTCTTCTGCGGCATGATCGACGAGCCGGTGGAGAAGGCGTCGTGCAGGGTCACGAAGGAGAACTCCTTCGTGTTCCAGATGATGACCTCCTCGGCGATCCGGGAGAGGTTCACGCCGATCATCGCGGTGATGAACGCGAACTCGGCGACGAAGTCGCGGGAGGCCGTGCCGTCGATCGAGTTGCCCGCGCTGCCGTTCTCGAAGCCCAGGTCCTTGGCGACTGCCTCCGGGTCGAGCCCGAGGGACGAGCCGGCCAGGGCGCCGGAGCCGTACGGGGAGACCGCCGTCCGCTTGTCCCACTGGCGCAGCCGCTCCGCGTCCCGGGACAGGGACTGGACGTGTGCGAGCACATGGTGGGCGAAGAGCACCGGCTGGGCGTGCTGGAGGTGCGTACGCCCCGGCATGGCGACGTCCGGGTGCGCCTCGGCGAGGCCCACGAGGGCGTCCTGGAGGTCGGCGAGGAGACCGCCGATGATCCGGGCGTGGTCGCGCAGGTACATCCGGAACAGCGTGGCGACCTGGTCGTTGCGGGACCGTCCGGCCCGCAGCTTGCCGCCGAGGTCGGGGCCGAGCCGCTCCAGCAGACCGCGCTCCAGGGCGGTGTGG
Source organism: Streptomyces sp. NPDC000229 (assembly GCF_040300825.1). Classification (NCBI taxonomy): domain Bacteria; kingdom Bacillati; phylum Actinomycetota; class Actinomycetes; order Kitasatosporales; family Streptomycetaceae; genus Streptomyces; species Streptomyces sp. NPDC000229. The sequence continues at coordinate 36,319 of NZ_JBEPEL010000044.1, read as the reverse complement.
ACGTCCTCGTCGGCGATGGTGCCGGTGAAGGAGCCGTCCGCGACATCCGCCTCCAGCTGGTCGAGGCCTGCCAGCATGCGCGTCAGCTCGTCGGCGGTGAGCAGCCCGGCCTTGTGGAGCACGCGGGCGTGGGCGCGGGAGCCGGCGATGTCGTACGGCGCGAGGCGCCAGTCGAAGTGCACCGACGCCGACAGCTTGGCCAGCGCCTCGGCGGGACCGTCGGCGAACCGGCCGCCCCAGAGCCGGACGTCACCGTTGTTGCTGCTCACTGCTTCAAGCTCCTCACGGCTGTGGAAGTACGACGCCTCCCCGCCCACGGGGAACGGGGAGGCGGCTGTCGAACGAGTCGGTGTCAGGCCAGGTCACGCTTGGCGGCGATCTTCGACGACAGCGCGAAGATGTCGATGAAGCCCTGCGCCTTCGACTGGTCGAAGGTGTCGCCCGAGTCGTACGTCGCCAGGTTGAAGTCGTACAGCGACTCGTCCGACTTCCGGCCGGTGACGACGGCGCGGCCGCCGTGCAGGGTCATCCGGATGTCGCCGGAGACGTGCTGGTTGGCCTCGTTGATGAAGCCGTCCAGGGCCCGCTTGAGCGGCGAGAACCACAGGCCGTCGTAGACCAGCTCGCCCCAGCGCTGCTCGACCTGCCGCTTGTAGCGGGCCAGCTCGCGCTCGACGGTGACGTTCTCCAGCTCCTGGTGGGCGGTGATCAGGGCGATCGCGCCGGGGGCCTCGTAGACCTCGCGGGACTTGATGCCGACGAGACGGTCCTCGACCATGTCGATCCGGCCGATGCCCTGGGCTCCGGCGCGCTCGTTGAGCTGCTGGATGGCCTGGAGGACGGTGACGGGCTTGCCGTCGATGGCGACCGGGACGCCCTTCTTGAAGGTGATGACGACCTCGTCGGCCTCACGCGGGGTGGCCGGGTTGGAGGTGTACTCGTAGATGTCCTCGATCGGCGCGTTCCAGATGTCCTCGAGGAAACCGGTCTCGACGGCCCGCCCGAAGACGTTCTGGTCGATGGAGTACGGGGACTTCTTGGTGGTCGCGATCGGCAGCTCGGCCTTCTCGGCGAAGGCGATGGCCTTGTCGCGGGTCATCGCGTAGTCACGGACCGGAGCGATGCACTTCAGGTCGGGACCGAGCGCCTGGATGCCGGCCTCGAAGCGGACCTGGTCGTTGCCCTTGCCGGTGCAGCCGTGGGCGACGATCGAGGCGTTGTGCTTCCTGGCGGCGGCGACCAGGTGCTTGACGATCGCGGGCCGGGAGAGCGCCGAGACCAGCGGGTAACGGTCCATGTACAGGGCGTTGGCCTTGATCGCCGGGAGGCAGTACTCGTCGGCGAACTCGTCCCTGGCGTCCGCGACCTCGGCCTCGACCGCACCGCAGGCGAGCGCGCGCTTGCGGATGACGTCCAGGTCCTCGCCGCCCTGGCCGACGTCCACGGCGACGGCGATGACCTCGGCACCCGTCTCCTCGGCGATCCAACCGATGGCGACGGAGGTGTCCAGTCCGCCCGAGTAGGCGAGTACGACGCGCTCGGTCACGGGTTTCTCCTTACGGTGCATTCACTGACAGGTATAACTATGCAGAGCGCCGTATGTTTTGTCAACGCGCTCCCCCGGAGGTCCGGCCGGGCAGGACGGCACCCCCGCGTGGCCGCTCCCCGCAGGGCGGCACACGGGACGGCGGAGAGGCGGCGCCCGCGTCCAGGGGGTCGGAACGGCCTTTGTCCAGCGGTCACTTGGAGACACGCGGCGATAATGCCGCCCATGGGACAGAGATACGAACGCATCGACGGACGGATACGGGACTTCATCGAGCAGCAGCCGGTCTTCTTCACCGCCTCCGCCCCGCTGACGGGCGACGGGCACGTCAACGTCTCGCCGAAGGGGCGCAAGGGCACCCTGGTCGTCATCGACGAGCTGACGCTGGCCTACCTCGACTTCGGCGGCAGCGGCGCCGAGACCGTCGCCCATCTCCGCGAGGAGGGCAACGGCCGGATCACGCTGATGTGGTGCGCGTTCAGCGGTCCGCCCAAGGTGCTGCGGGTGCACGGGAAGGGCGAGGCGATCTTCCGGGACGATCCGCGGTGGGCGGAGTACATCCCGTACTTCAAGGAGGTCGACGGCCCGGCGGCCCGCGCCGTCGTCGTCGTCCACGCCCAGCGGGTCAGTGACGCGTGCGGCTTCGCCGTCCCGTTCATGGACTACCGCGAGGAGCGCACCCAGCACGCCGAGCACTTCGGCCGCAAGACGGACGAGGAGTTCGCCGCGTACTGCGAGAAGAAGGACCACGTCGGGGTGAGCCTGGACGGGCTGCCGGCCCTTCCGCTGCCGCTGCCGTCGCGCACGGACACCTCCTGACCCCTGTTCGGCCGCGCCCGGGGAGCGTCGGGCCGGCGGGGTGCGTACGGTCCGGGGCATGCGCCTCGGTCTCGTCCTCGCATCCGTGCTCCTGCTGGCCCCCACCGCGCCCGCGGACGGCGAACCACTGCCCGCGCGGATGGCCGACACGGGCGGCGGTACGCAGCTGATCACGGCCGAGGCGCCGCGGGCAGGGTCCACCACCGGGACGGTGACGTGGTGGGACCGGCGTGGCGGGCGATGGGTGCGGGCGGGGTCCGCGGCGGCACGGTTCGGGGCGAACGGTCTGGTGGAGGGGGCCCGACGCCGCCAGGGCACGTCGACCACACCGACGGGCCTCTACCCCCTGCCGTACGCCTTCGGCATCGACGCCGCACCCGCGGGCACGGCCTTCCCCTACCGGCGGGTGACGCGTGACTCCTGGTGGTGCCAGGACAACCGCTCCCGCGCGTACAACCGCTGGGTGGAGGGCCTGCCCTCGGACTGCCGGGCGAAGGAGGCGGAACACCTGGTCGCCTACGGCAGTCGGTACGCGCACGGCCTGGTGATCGGTTTCAACTACGACCGCCCGGTGCGCGGGCGCGGCGCGGGGATCTTCCTGCACGTCAAGGGGCGCGGGGCGACGGCCGGTTGTGTGGCCGTACCGGCGGGCGCGATGCGGCGGATCCTGGCGTGGGCGAAGCCCGCGCGACGGCCGCACATCGCCATCGGTACGAGCGGTGACGGGGGCGGGCGGACGGCGATCGTCCGGGTCCGGTCATGAGGAAGCACCGCTCAGACCGGAGAGCGGTGCTCAGACCAGAGAGCGGTGCTCACCCGAGGGAGCGGCGCTCAGCCTCGTGAGCACCGCTCCACTCCGCGACGACCGCTCCACTCCGTACTACCGCTCCTTCTGCGCCAGCCGCAGCAAGTGGTCCGCGAGGGCCTGGCCGCCCGCCGGGTCGCGGGAGATGAGCAGCAGGGTGTCGTCGCCCGCGATGGTGCCGAGGATGGCGTGCAGTTCGGCCTGGTCGATGGCCGACGCGAGAAACTGGGCGGCGCCCGGCGGCGTCCGCAGCACGACCAGGTTGGCGGAGGCCTCGGCGGAGATCAGCAGCTCGGCCGAGAGGCGCCGCATCCGCTCCTCCTTGGCCGATTCGCCGAGCGGCGCCTGCGGGGTGCGGAAGCCGCCCTCGCTGGGCACGGCGTAGATCAGTTCGCCACCCGTGTTGCGGATCTTCACCGCGCCCAGCTCGTCGAGGTCCCGGGAGAGCGTCGCCTGGGTGACGCTCAGCCCGTCGTCGGCGAGGAGCTTCGCCAGCTGGCTCTGGGAACGCACCGGCTGCCGGTTGAGGATGTCCACGATCCGGCGGTGGCGTGCGGTGCGGGTCTGCGGAACGGACGGGCCTCCGTGCTCAAGGTCCTGCGCGTCGGTCATCGTCGTCTCATTCTCCGGATCGTCCTTCCCCGTGCACGCTGCTGAGGACGCCGGGCACGGCCCGGAGGAAGGCGTCCACTTCGTCGTCGCCGATGACCAGCGGCGGCATGAGCCGTACGACATCGGGGGCGGGCGCGTTCACCAGGAGGCCGGCGTCCTGAGCCGCCTGCTGCACCTGGGGCGCGAGGGGCTCGGTGAGCACGATACCCAGCAGCAGGCCCGCACCACGGACGTGGGAGACCAGCGGGTGGTTCAGGCCCTCGATCCCGTCCCGCAGCTTCTCGCCCAGACGCTTGACCTCGTCGAGCGCCGAACCGGCGGCGAGGGTGTCCAGTACGGCCAGCCCGGCGGCGCACGCGACGGGGTTCCCGCCGAAGGTCGTGCCGTGGTGGCCGGGCTTCAGCAGCTCGGCCACCGGGCCGAAGGCGACGGTCGCGCCGATGGGCAGGCCGCCGCCCAGGCCCTTGGCGAGCGTGACGATGTCCGGCTCGACGCCGTGCGCCTGGTGCTCGAACCAGTGGCCGCACCGCCCGACGCCGGTCTGCACCTCGTCGAGGACGAGGAGCGTGCCGGTGGCGCGGGTGATCTCGCGGGCGGCCTTCAGGTAGCCGGCCGGTGGGACGACGACGCCGTTCTCGCCCTGGATGGGCTCGATGATGACGAACGCGGTCTGCTCGGTCACGGCGGAACGGAGCGCGTCGACGTCTCCGTACGGTACGTGGGTGACGTCCCCGGGCAGCGGCAGGAACGGCTCCTGCTTGCCGGGCTGGCCGGTGAGCGCGAGGGAACCCATCGTCCGGCCGTGGAAGCCGCCGGTCGTGGCCACCATGTGCGTCCGGCCGGTCAGCCGCCCGATCTTGAAGGCCGCTTCGTTGGCCTCGGCGCCGGAGTTGCAGAAGAAGACCCGCCCGGGGCGGCCGAAGAGCTGGAGCAGCCGCTCGGCGAGGGCGACCGGCGGCTCGGCGACGAAGAGGTTGGAGACGTGGCCGAGGGAGGCGACCTGCCGCGACACCGCCTCGACGACGGCGGGGTGCGCGTGGCCGAGGGCGTTGACGGCGATGCCACCGACGAAGTCGAGGTACTCGGTGCCGTCCGCGTCCCAGACCTTGGCGCCCTCGCCGCGTACGAGAGGGAGGCGGGGCGTGCCGTAGTTGTCCATGAGCGCGCCCTGCCACCGCTGGGTCAGGTGCTCGTTGCCGGTCATGACTCCCCCTGTCCGTCCGGCACGACCATCGTGCCGATGCCCTCGTCGGTGAAGATCTCCAGCAGGATCGAGTGCTGCACCCGCCCGTCGATCACGCGTGCGGTGGTGACGCCGTTGCGTACGGCGTGCAGGCAGCCCTCCATCTTGGGGACCATGCCGCTGGAGAGCTCGGGCAGCAGTTTCTCCAGCTCGGAGGCGGTGAGGCGGCTGATGACCTCGTCGCTGTGGGGCCAGTCCTCGTAGAGGCCCTCGACGTCGGTCAGGACCATCAGGGTCTCGGCGCCCAGCGCCGCAGCGAGTGCCGCAGCCGCCGTATCAGCATTGACGTTGTAGACATGTCCGTCGTCCTGGGAGCGGGCGATCGAGGAGACGACCGGGATGCGGCCGTTGTCCAGCAGTGCCTGGATGGCACCGGTGTCGATCGAGGTGATCTCACCGACCCGGCCGATGTCGACGAGCTCGCCCTCGATGCGCGGCCGGTGCCTGGTGGCGGTGATGGTGTGCGCGTCCTCGCCGGTCATCCCGACGGCGAACGGGCCGTGCTGGTTCAGCAGCCCCACGAGCTCGCGCTGGACCTGTCCGGCGAGCACCATCCGTACGACGTCCATCGCGTCCTCGGTGGTGACCCTGAGACCCGCCCTGAACTCGCTGACGATGCCGTGCCGGTCCAGTGCCGCGCTGATTTGCGGGCCGCCGCCGTGCACCACGACCGGCTTGAGGCCGGCGTGGCGGAGGAAGACGACGTCCTGGGCGAAGGCGGCCTTCAGCTCCTCGTCGACCATGGCGTTGCCGCCGAACTTGATGACGACGGTCTTGCCGTGATGACGCGTCAGCCACGGCAGCGCCTCGATGAGGATCTGTGCCTTGGGCAGGGCGGTGTGCTTGCGTGTCGTGCTCATGAGCTGTACGCGCTGTTCTCGTGGACGTAGTCGGCGGTGAGGTCGTTGGTCCAGATGACCGCCGACTCGGAGCCCGCCGCCAGGTCGGCGGTGATCTTCACTTCGCGGTACCGCATGTCGACGAGGTCGCGGTCCTCGCCGACCGAGCCGCCTCGGCAGACCCAGACGCCGTTGATGGCGACATTGAGCCGGTCGGGCTCGAAGGCGGCCTTGGTGGTGCCGATGGCGGACAGGACACGGCCCCAGTTGGGGTCCTCGCCGTGGATGGCGCACTTGAGGAGGTTGTTGCGGGCGATGGAACGCCCGACCTCGACGGCGTCGTCCTCGCTCGCCGCGTTGATCACCTCGACGCGGATGTCCTTGGACGCGCCTTCGGCGTCGCCGATGAGCTGGCGGCCGAGGTCGTCGCAGACCTTCGTCACGGCTTCGGCGAAGTCGGCGTACGCGGGCGTCGTGCCGGACGCGCCGGAGGCCAGGAGCAGGACGGTGTCGTTGGTGGACATGCAGCCGTCGGAGTCGACCCGGTCGAAGGTGACGCGGGTGGCGTCCCGCAGCGCCTTGTCGAGGGTCGGGGCGTCGACGTCGGCGTCGGTGGTGAGGACGACGAGCATGGTGGCCAGGCCGGGGGCGAGCATGCCCGCGCCCTTGGCCATGCCGCCGACGGTCCAGCCGTCCTTGGTCACCACGGACGTCTTGTGGACGGTGTCGGTGGTCTTGATCGCGATGGCGGCCTTCTCGCCGCCGTGTTCGGAGAGCTCCTTCGCGGCCTTCTCGACGCCGGGCAGGAGCTTGTCCATGGGCAGCAGTACGCCGATGAGGCCGGTGGAGGCGACGGCGACCTCGCCCGCGCCGATCTCCAGGACCTCCGCCACCTTCTCGGCGGTGGCGTGGGTGTCCTGGAAGCCCTTGGGGCCGGTGCAGGCGTTGGCGCCGCCGGAGTTGAGGACGACCGCGGTCAGCTCGCCGGTCTTCAGGACCTGCTCGGACCACAGGACGGGCGCGGCCTTGACACGGTTGGAGGTGAAGACGCCCGCGGCGGCACGGCGGGGCCCGTTGTTGACCACGAGGGCCAGGTCCGGGTTGCCGTTCGACTTGATCCCGGCGGCGATGCCCGCGGCCGCGAATCCCTTTGCTGCCGTGACGCTCACTGTGCTTCTCCATTCGCTTTTCCGACCGCGCCGGCGGTCCCACCCGCCGAAGGCAGGGGGAGCAGAGGCGCGGCAATCGTCGTCTTCGGCGGCCCGGCGGCTGCGCGGTCGTCGCTCACGGTGCGACCCCGATCGTGGAAAGACCCGTGTCCTCGGGGAGCCCGAGGGCGATGTTCATGCTCTGGACCGCGCCACCGGCGGTGCCCTTCGTCAGGTTGTCGATGGCGCTGATGGCGATGATGCGGCCCGCCACCTCGTCGTACGCGACCTGCACCGAGACGGCGTTGGAACCGTAGACGGACGCCGTGGCCGGCCACTGGCCCTCGGGGAGGAGGTGGACGAACGGCTCGTCGGCGTACGCCTTGGCGTAGGCGGCGCGGACGTCCTCGGCCGTGGTGCCCGGCTTGGCCTTGGCGCTGCACGTGGCGAGGATGCCGCGCGCCATGGGGGCGAGGGTCGGGGTGAAGGAGACGGTGACCGGCTCGCCGGCGACCGCGCCGAGGTTCTGCATCATCTCGGGGGTGTGGCGGTGGCCGCCGCCCACGCCGTACGGGCTCATGGAGCCCATGACCTCGGAGCCGAGCAGGTGCGGCTTCAGGGCCTTGCCCGCGCCGGAGGTGCCGGTGGCGGCGACGATCACCGCCTCCGGCTCGGCGAGGCCGCCCGCGTACGCGGGGAAGAGCGCGAGCGACACGGCGGTGGGGTAGCAGCCGGGCACCGCGATGCGCTTGGCCCCCTCCAGCGCGGCACGGGCGCCCGGCAGCTCGGGGAGGCCGTAGGGCCAGGTGCCGGCGTGGTCGGAGCCGTAGAACTTCTCCCAGTCGGCGGGGTCCTTGAGCCGGAAGTCGGCGCCCATGTCGATGACCAGGACGCCGTCGCCGAGCTGCTCGGCGACGGCGGCGGACTGGCCGTGCGGCAGGGCGAGGAAGACGACGTCGTGGCCGGCGAGGGCCTCGGGGGTGGTCGGCTCCAGGACCCGGTCGGCGAGCGGCAGCAGGTGGGGCTGCAGCGTGCCGAGCTTCTGGCCGGCGTTGGAGTGGCCGGTCAGGGCGCCGATCTCGACCCGCGGGTGGCCGAGGAGCAGACGGAGTACCTCTCCGCCCGCGTATCCGCTCGCGCCTGCCACTGCTGCTCGTACTGCCATCGGACCCTCCTCATCGATGGCATGACTATACGCAACCATGCAGTTTTATGCAAAGCCCTCGCGGACAGGCGCAGCCCCCGTGGGGCCACGCCTGCCCGCGAGGGGCGTCGGTCAGGAGCCGGTGTAGGCGGCGAGGTGCTCGCCGGTGAGGGTGGAGCGGGCCGCGACGAGCTCGGCGGGGGTGCCCTCGAAGACGATGCGGCCACCGTCGTGGCCGGCGCCGGGGCCGAGGTCGATGATCCAGTCGGCGTGCGCCATGACCGCCTGGTGGTGCTCGATGACGATGACCGACTTGCCGGAGTCGACCAGCCGGTCCAGCAGGCCGAGGAGCTGCTCGACGTCGGCGAGGTGGAGGCCGGTGGTCGGCTCGTCGAGGACGTAGACGCCGCCCTTCTCGGTCATGTGCGTGGCCAGCTTCAGCCGCTGCCGCTCGCCGCCGGAGAGCGTGGTCAGCGGCTGGCCCAGCGTGAGGTAGCCGAGCCCGACGTCGGCGAGCCTGTCCAGGATCTTGTGCGCGGCCGGTGTCCGCCCCTCGCCCTCACCGAAGAACCGCTCGGCCTCGGCCACCGACATCGCGAGCACCTCACTGATGTCACGGCCGCCGAGGTGGTAGTCCAGGACGGAGGCCTGGAAACGCTTCCCCTCGCACTCCTCGCAGGTCGTGGCGACACCGGCCATCATCGCCAGGTCGGTGTAGATGACTCCGGCACCGTTGCAGGTGGGGCAGGCGCCCTCGGAGTTGGCACTGAAGAGCGCCGACTTCACACCGTTGGCCTTGGCGAAGGCCTTGCGGATCGGGTCGAGCAGTCCGGTGTACGTCGCCGGATTGCTCCGCCGTGAGCCGCGGATCGGCGTCTGGTCGACCGACACGACACCCTCGCCGGCGGCCCCCGCCCGGTGTGGCAGCGACCCGTGCACGAGCGAGCTCTTGCCGGAGCCGGCGACGCCGGTGACGACGGTGAGCACCCCGAGCGGGATGTCCACGTCGACGTCCTGGAGGTTGTTCGCCGTCGCGCCGCGGATCTCCAGCGTGCCGGTGGGCTTGCGGACGGTCTCCTTGAGGGCGGCCCGGTCGTCGAGGTGGCGGCCGGTGACGGTGTCGCCGGCGCGCAGCTCCTCGACGGTGCCCTCGAAGCAGACCGTGCCCCCTGCCGTACCGGCGCCGGGGCCGAGGTCCACGACGTGGTCGGCGATCGCGATCGTCTCCGGCTTGTGCTCCACGACGAGCACGGTGTTGCCCTTGTCGCGCAGCCTCAGCAGCAGGTTGTTCATCCGCTGGATGTCGTGCGGGTGGAGGCCGACGGTCGGTTCGTCGAAGACGTACGTGACGTCGGTGAGCGAGGAGCCGAGGTGGCGGATCATCTTGACGCGCTGCGCCTCGCCGCCGGACAGCGTGCCCGAGGACCGGTTGAGCGAGAGGTAGCCGAGGCCGATCTCCACGAACGAGTCGAGGGTCTGCCGCAGCGCGGTGAGCAGCGGCGCCACGGAGGGCTCGTCGAGACCGCGGACCCACTCGGCCAGGTCCCTGATCTCCATCGCGCAGGCGTCGGCGATGCTGACCTTGCCGATCTTCGACGACCGGGCGGCCTCGGTGAGGCGGGTGCCGTCGCACTCGGGGCAGACGGTGAAGGTGACCGCCCGCTCCACGAAAGCCCGGATGTGCGGCTGCATCGCCTCCTTGTCCTTGGAGAGGAACGACTTCTGGATCTTGGGGATCAGTCCTTCGTAGGTGAGGTTGACGCCGTTGACCTTCACCTTGGTCGGCTCGCGATAGAGGAAGTCCTGCATCTCCTTCTTGGTGAACCGGCGGATCGGCTTGTTGGGATCGAGGAAGCCGGACTCGGCGTAGATCCCCACGGTCCACACGTTGTCCGATCTCCAGCCCGGGATGGTGAACGCGCCCTCGGCGATGGACTTGGAGTCGTCGTAGAGCTGAGTGAGGTCGATGTCGGAGACCGTGCCGCGGCCCTCGCAGCGCGTGCACATGCCGCCGGTGCGGCTGAACGTCACCTTCTCGGTCCTGGTCTTGTCGGCCCCGCGGTCGACCCGGAACCCGCCGCTCGCCTGCACCGAGGCGACGTTGAAGGAGTACGCGCCGGGCGGGCCGATGTGCGGCTTCCCGAGCCGGCTGAAGAGGATGCGCAGCATCGCGTTGGCGTCGGTGGCGGTGCCGACCGTGGAGCGGGGGTCGGCGCCCATCCGCTGCTGGTCGACGATGATCGCGGTGGTCAGCCCGTCGAGTACGTCGACGTCGGGCCGCGCCAGCGTCGGCATGAAGCCCTGTACGAAGGCGCTGTACGTCTCGTTGATCAGCCGCTGCGACTCGGCGGCGATCGTGTCGAAGACCAGCGAGCTCTTGCCCGAGCCGGACACCCCGGTGAACACCGTCAGGCGGCGCTTCGGGATCTCGATGCTGACGTCCTTGAGGTTGTTCTCGCGCGCGCCGTGCACGCGGATCAGGCCGTGGCTGTCGGCCATGTGCACCGCGGGTGACTCTACGTCAGCTCTCTTGGCCCTCTTGGGCGTGCTCATCGTGTCTCCATCCGTTGGGCGGGGCCGCCTGCGCGGCCCCCCTCGGCGTCGCGTGGCTCGATTATCAGACCGGCGCCGCACAGGACGTCCGGATTCTCCGGCGACCTCGTCCGCAGGGCGCCCCGGCCGAGACGTGGCGGGGCCGGCAAGCGGCCGTGCGCACCGGCTCGGGGCCGGGCGCGAGGGCCTCATGGGGCATGGGCCCCTGGCACCGGCGGTCCTTATCGCTTGCGGGGCTGGTTGAAGCGGAGCATGTTTCCGGCCGGGTCGCGGAAGGCGCAGTCGCGAACGCCGTACGGCTGGTCCATCGGCTCCTGCAACACCTCCGCGCCGGAGGCCCGGACGCGTTCGAAGGTGGCGTCGACGTCGTCGGCCGAGAAGATCACGCCCCGCAGAAGGCCCTTGGCCAGCAGTTCCGCCATCGCCTGCCGGTCGGCCGGAGAGGCGTTGGGGTCGGCGAGCGGCGGTTCCAGGACGATCTCCACGTCCGGCTGCGCGGGCGACCCGACGGTCACCCAGCGCATCCCCTCGAACCCTACGTCGTTGCGCACCTCCAGGCCGAGGACGTCTCGGTAGAAGGCGAGCGCCTTGTCATGGTCGTCGACTGCGATGAAGCACTGTGAGAGCTTGATGTCCATGTCGTCGACGCTACGAGGACGCGGCGGATTCTGCTTCTCCGATCCTGACCGGTCGTGTGTAGATCTTGGCGACGCACGCCGGGATCGCGGCGCCGGCCTCGTGACGGCGGGCACGGTAGGCGCTGGGGCTCTCGCCGACCAGCTCGGTGAAGCGTGAGCTGAACGACCCCAGCGAGGTGCATCCGACCGCGAAGCAGACCTCGGTCACGCTCATGTCGCCCCGTCGCAGCAGCGCCTTCGCCCGCTCGACACGGCGGGTCATCAGATAGCTGTAGGGCGTCTCCCCGAAGGCGGCGCGGAAGCTGCGGGAGAAGTGCCCGGCCGACATGAGGGCGACCTTCGCCAGCGCCGGAACGTCCAGCGGCTGCGCGTAGTCGCGGTCCATCACGTCGCGCGCGCGGCGCAGCCGTACCAGGTCCTCCAGGGTCATGCCCACCAGCATCGCACGCCGGCGGTGGCCTCGCCGGACGTCCCGGCGGTCGATCAGGACCGCGGCGACGGTCCCCGCCGCGGCCCGGAACACCGTGCCGGGCCCCACACCCGTGAGCGCGCACACCGGGACGAGCGGGGCGGACGCCACCAGGGACGGCCTGGCGGCCACCACCGGGCGCCGGGCGGGCACCACGTCGACCCTTGAGGAGCCCAATCGGCCGGTAATATCCGCTTCTTCAACTATCTGGCGGACATCAGGAGGAGAAAGGGTGGCAGCGAACCCGGTGGCCGGCGTGCTCGCCCGGATGTCGGACGTGACGCGGGAGGTGCCTGCCGACCGGAGCGGCGCGCTGTGGCGGCTGGCCCAGGAGGGGCGGCAACTCGACGCCAATGTGGTGCGCCTGGCCGCCGGCGGCCGGGTCACCGCGCACGTCGAGCCGGACCTGGACGTCCTGCTGTGCGTCGTCGACGGCGCCGGGCGGCTCGACACCGAGGACGGTGACCGGCCCGTGGAGGCGGGGTGCCTGGTGTGGCTGCCGCGCGGCGCCCGGCGCGGTATGGCGGCCGGGCCGGAGGGGCTGACGTATCTGACGGTGCACCGCCGCAGGCCGGGGCTGTCCATCCGTACGGCCGCCGTGCCGAGGGCCGGCGAGCCGGAGGGCGGCGAGGCCGCCTGCGTGCTCGGCCGGGTGTGCCCCGAGTGCGGCCGGCTCGCCCCCGACGACTCCGACGTGCGCTTCTGCGGGCGGTGCGGGTCCCGTCTGCGGGACTAGGTCTGTCCGGCGGATCATGTGACTTTCCGACCGGCCGCTCGTTGGCTGAGTCATGGGTCGGGTGGATCCGACGCATCGCTAGTGGTCGCTGCTGGAGCCGCATTTACCGCCTCCAGGTGGCCGAGGCGGCCGGTGGCGACCACCACGATCTCGCGTCCGTTTTGCCTCTAGCGCGCCGCTGACCTGCTGTTTCCTTCAACCTGTTTTGTCTCTACATGTTTGCGATGACCTCGCATGTGGAGTGCGTGGCGATTCTTGAGCCTGCCGAAAAAGGCACCTGACCTGCTATTTCTTCTGCTTTCTCAGCTCGGGCGGGTCGGCTCGGCTGTTTTCGTGGGCGCACGACGTGAAGCGGCCGCGGAAACGAAGTCGCCGTGGATGACGCGATGCCGCGTGTCGGGCCGCGGTTCGGCCCACTGAGCCGTGACGAGGGCGTCCACCACCGTGTCGATGGCCCGGCCGCCGGTGACGTCGACACCGAGCTGGAAACACGGCGCCGTGGGCCACGCGGGATCATCTCCCGCACTCGCCGACCTGAAGGGCGGGCGTGTCGCCGAGGGCGTGGCACGTCGTCTGTCCGTCCGTGAGAAGCGTGACCGCCGATGGGTGCCCGGCGGCTGGGGACGCGCTGTCGTCCACGTGGTCGAGGACGGCCCGCAGGGCGCGGAAGTCGTGGGGTCTGCCGGCCGCCACGGCTCCCACGGGGAGTCCGTTCGCGGTCGCCAGAGCGGCGAAGTCGAAACCGGCGATGTCGCCCTGCACCGTCAGGGAGTCGGCGTCGGCGAATTGACCGGCGATCTGCAGCATGACGTCGTACTGCTCGGTCCACGACCAGGGCACCGCGCTGAAGGGTGTACCGGCGCCGAGCATGTTCCTCGCCACTGCGGCGGCCTGATGCTGGGCGTGGTTCCACTGCTCCACGCGCACCCGTCGTCCAAGGATCGGGTCGGGACAGAGAGCCACGTCCCCTGCCGCGAAGATGCGCGGATCGCTGGAAGCGCCCAAGGCGTCGACGAGTATGCCGTCACCCACGTCCAGGCCCGCCCGGGCGGCCAGTTCGACGTCGGGCCGCATGCCGACGGCGACCAGCACCGTGGACGCGTGCCAGCTCCTTCCGTCCCGGGCGGTTGCCACGAGCATGCCGTCCTGCGGGGCGAGTCGTGTGAGCGTGACCCCGGTGTGCACCTCGGTCCCGTGGGCCCGGTGAAGCTCCAGGACGGCACGGCGCAGCGGGGCGGGCAGGACCCGGCGCAAGGGCTCGGGACCGGCCTCCAGGACGGTGACGTCGATTCCCTTCGACCGGGCGCTCGCGGCGACCTCCAGGCCGACCAGTCCCGCGCCGATGACCAGCAGCGGGCCGCCGGAGTCCAGGTCGGCGCGGAGAGCGGGGACGTCGCTGAGGCCGCGCAGGGTGTGCACATGGTCGTGCCCGGCGGCGTACGGCAGGGAGCGGGCGCGTCCTCCGGTCGCCAGCAGGAGTCTGTCGTACGGCAGCCGGCTTCCGTCGGAGCATTCCAGGGTGCCGTCGGCGATGCTCGTGACCTTCGTGCCGGTGAGCAGTTCGATATCCAGTTCCTGCCAGGCCGTCGGCGGCTTCAGGCGGAGCCGCTCGGGCGTCAGGTCCCACTTGGTGAGGTCCTTGGACAGCGGTGGACGCCGGTACGGGGGGTGGGGGTCCTCACCGACCAGGAGGACGCGGCCGTCGAAGCCTTCCTGGCGCAGGGTGAGTGCTGCGGTCGCGCCGGCGATTCCGGTGCCGACCACGGCGATGGTGCGGGGCGTGGTCTCAGGCACGGGACGCCTCGACCATCTGGAAGTCGGCCTTGGCGGCCCCGCAGTCGGGGCAGGACCAGTCGTCCGGGATGTCCTCCCAGCGGGTGCCGGGCGCGATGCCTTCGTCGGGCCAGCCCTGCGCCTCGTCGTAGACGAAACCGCACACCAGGCATTCCCAGACCTTCATGCCAGCTCCTCGAAGTCGATCTTCTCGCGGACCCCGCAGTCCGGGCAGGGCCAGTCGTCGGGCACGTCCGCCCAGGCCGTGCCGGCGGGGAATCCCTCGCGCGGCGCACCGGCACGTTCCTCGTACACGTAGCCGCAGACAGGGCACAGATAGCGGCTCATCAGCGGCCCCCGTGGCGGGCGAGGACCTTGCCCCGGGCGCGGGGGTGGATGTTGGCCCGGGTGACGTCGCCGTCGTAGTGGCCGAGGACCCGCGGGTCCATCACACGCCGCCACAGCGGCGGCACGACGGCGAGCAGGATCATCCCCGCGTAACCGGTGGGCAGTTGCGGAGACTCCTCGAAGTGTCGCAGGGCCTGGTAGCGGCGGGTGGGGTTGGCGTGGTGGTCACTGTGCCGCTGCAGGTGGTAGAGGAAGACGTTGGAGGCGATGTCGTCGCTGTTCCAGCTGTGCTGCGGGGTGCAGCGCTCGTAGCGGCCCGAGGGGGTCTTCTGCCGCAGTAGCCCGTAGTGCTCGAGGTAGTTGACGACCTCCAGCAGGCAGAAGCCGATGACCGCCTGGACCGCCAGGTACGGCAGCACCTCGACCCCGAACGCGGCGGTGAGCGCGGTGAAAAGGACCGCTGACATCGCCCACGCGCCGAGCACGTCGTTGTGCGGGTTCCACGGGCTCTTGCCCAGCCGGCCGAGCCGCTGCTTCTCCAGGTGCCAGCCCGAGCGGGCGCTTCCGTACACCGAGCGGGGCAGGAATCGCCAGAAGGACTGGCCCAGGCGGGAGCTCGCGGGGTCCTCGGGGGTGGCGACCCGAACATGGTGGCCGCGGTTGTGCTCGATGTAGAAGTGCCCGTAGCAGGTCTGGGCGAGGGCGATCCGTGCCAGCAGGCGTTCCAGCCCGTCCTTCTTGTGGCCCAGTTCATGCGCGGTGTTGATGCCGAATCCGGCGACGATGCCGATGGTGACGGTCAGCCCCGCCTTGTCCGTGGCCGACAGACCGCCGCCGGACCACAGCCAGCAGGCCAGCACCAGCCCGGCGTACTGGAGGGGCAGGAACAGGTAGGTGCACCAGCGGTAGTACCGGTCCGATTCCAGCCAGGCGAGGACACTGTCGGGCGGATTGTTGGAGTCCTTGCCGACCAGCAGGTCCAGCAGCGGAATCACGCCGAAGACGACCGGCGGCAGAAGCCACCAGAAGTAGCCGTGCCCCGTGACCGCCGCAAGCCCCCACGCCGCGAACGGAAAGGCGGGCAGCACCAGTCCGAGCAACCACAGGTAGCGCTTGCCGTCTCGCCACGTCACGTGCGAAGCCGGTGCTCCGAGCGGATACGAGGTCCCTGCCATGCCCCACCTCCATTGGACACTTGGACTGTGAACTGTCCAGAAACTAGACAGTCCTGCACTGGATCGTCAAGGTGTCGGGCACTGCTCGTTAGGATGAGGACCGAGATGACGCGCTATCGAGAGTCGGTCCGCTCCATGCTCAAGGAACGGATCCTGGACGCCGCCTACGAGCGGGTCGCGGCCGAGGGCTGGGACCGGCTGAAGATGACCCATATCGCCACCACCGCCGGAGTGAGCCGGCAGACCGTCTACACCGAGTACGGCTCCAAGGCGGCCATCGGCCAGGCGCTGGTGATGCGTGAGGTGGAGCGCTTTCTCACCGGCATACAGGACCAACTCCTGGCGCACCCCCGCGACATGCGGGCCGCCATCACAGCCGCCATCGGGTACACCCTGCGCACGGCGGCCGACAATCCATTGCTCAAAGCCATCCTGACCGGCAGCCGGGGCGGTGACGAGGATCTGCTCACCCACTTGACGACCCGCTCCGAGCCCCTCCTGGACACCGCCATCAGCATGCTCACGGCTCACGTGGCGGAGGTCTGGCCCGAGATCGACGCCCACTCGCGGGGCTTGGCTGTCGAGACGGTGGTGCGCCTGACGGTCAGCCACCTCGTCCAGCCGGTCCTGCCGCCCGACCTCTCCGCGGAGCGCATCGCCGAGATCACCATGCGGGTCGCACAAACCTGAATCAGGGCTGGTGATAGTCGTCGAGGGGGGCGGTTTCGGGTTGGAGTGGTGATCAGCTTCTTGGACGGGCGGGGCCGCCTTCGGGCTCAGCCGTCCCCCTTTTGTCGAGCTCCCAGCCGCCCTGCCAGGTCTCCTGGTCCTCGTAGCGGCGCGGGTGGTCCCGGTCGGGACGGGTATGTCGCTCGTAGACGGTCTTCCAGCAGCCGTAGCGTTCCGGCGGATCACGCCACGGCACACCGGTGCGGATCCGGAACAGGATCCCGTTGAGCACCGTGCGGTGGTCGTTCCACCGGCCGCCTCGGCCACCTGGAGGCGGTAAATGCGGCTCCGGCAGCGACCACTAACGATGCGTCAGATCCACCCGACCCATGACTCAACCAACAAGCTACCGGTCGGAAAGTCACATGATCCGCCGGACAGTGCCCAGGTCTGTCCGTAAGATCCCGTCCGCCCGTCGGGCGGATTGACGCCACTGTGCGGGCGCCCCCTGGAGCACCCGGCGCCTACTTCTTCACGGCCCTCAGGACGACGAACTTCGGGCCGCTCGCGACGACCTCGGAGTTGCCGAAGATCCGGCGCAGCGTCACGTGGTAGCCGAGGTGCCGGTTGCCGACGACCCACAGTTCGCCACCGCTGCGCAGTGCCCGGCGGGCGCCGGAGAACATCCGGCGGGCCGTCAGGTCGGTCATCGCCTGGTGGCTGTGGAAGGGCGGGTTGTTGAGCACCAGGTCGACGGAGTCGGCAGGTACGCCGGCGAGCCCGTCGCCCACCAGGAACTCCGCCGCGGCGCCGGGCGCGGCCCCCGCCCGGAATGTCTCCTCGGCCGACGCCACGGCCTGGTAGGACTCGTCGGTGAAGAGCAGCCGCGCGGCGGGCTCGGCCAGTGCCACGGCGAGGCCCACCACGCCGTTGCCGCAGCCGAGGTCGACGACCCGGGCGTCGCCGAGCCCGCGCGGCAGGTGCTGGAGGAAGAACCGCGTGCCGATGTCGAGGCGGTCGGCGCAGAAGATGCCGGCGTGGTTGACGACGGTCCGGCCGGCGACGGGGGCCGGGGCGTCGTCGGGCAGGGTGTAGCGGTGCGGCCAGGGGCTGGCGGTGCGCGGCAGGGAGGGGTCCGGCGTACAGAAGATGAGCCGGGCCTTCTTCACCGCCAGGGACGTGCGGGTCGGGCCGATGATCCGCTCGAAGAGCGCCAGCGTGGAGGTGTGGATCTCCTTGACCATGCCGGTGCCGACGACGACGGTCCCGGGGTGCACGGCGGGGGCGAGGCGGTGCAGCTGGTCCTCCAGGAGCGCGAGGCTCTTGGGGACGCGGACCAGCAGCAGGTCGATGCGCTCCGGTGGGGTGTCCCGCGTCGTCAGCAGCTGTACGGAGGCCTCGTCGACGCCGTTGCGGGCGAGATTGGCGCGGGTGGCCTCGCGGGCGAGGAAGGAGTCGGTGATCTGGACGACCTGTCCGGGGCGGTGCCCGGCGAGCGAGGTGGCCAGGGCGCCCCACCGGTCACCGACCACGACCGCGGTGCCGGTGACGGGAGGGGCGGACTCCGTCAGGTGCCGCAGCAGGTACTCGTCGGAGGCGTCCCAGGCACGCAGCGGGTCGCGCGGGTCCTCGGGGAAGCGGGCGAGCTCGTACGCGCCCCATGACGTGGTCAAACGGTTCATTGTGCGCCCAGGCTAGCCGGTGGGCCGGGGGCTACGGGAACCGGAGCGCCATCCAGTGCTCCGGCACGTCCAGCGGCTGGAAGCCGATCTTCTCGTACACGCCGTGGGCGTCGTGTGTGGCGAGCATGATGCGCTTGATCCCGAGCGGGGCGAAGTGGTCGCGGACCGTCTCGACCAGCGCGGTGCCCAGGCCCTTTCCGCGGGCCGGGCGGTCGACGTAGACGTCGCAGAGCCAGGCGAAGGTCGCGTGGTCGGTGACGGCGCGGGCGTAGGCGACCAGTTCGCCCGAGGAGACTTCGTACGCGCCGAAGTTGAGCGATCCGTCGATGGCGCGGTCCTGCTTGTCGCGGCTGCGGCCGATCGCCCAGTACGCGTCGGTGGAGAGCCAGTGGTGGATACGGGCCCGGTCGAGGCGGGCCGCGTCGGTGGAGATCTCGTACGCGTCCAGGCCTGTCGTCGTCTCGTCCATGATCGGACTCTGGCAGGGCGGGGGCCGGTTGTCAGTGGTCCGTGCCACGCTGGTTGCGCCGTCAACGACCGGACACCCGGCCGGCTTCCTCCGGGTGACACGGACCACACCTGCCGACGTAGACTCCCCATACGGAACGACAAACAGGGCAAACCGTCGCGAGGAGGTCACTCGATGCACGCGACTGTGGGCGACACATTGCTGGTGCACGGCAGGGTCGTGGGCCAGCACGACAGGACCGCCGAGGTCCTCGAAGTGCTCGGGCCGGACGGAACACCCCCCTACCGCGTCCGCTTCAACGACGACGGACACGAAGCCGTGATGTCCCCGGGCCCCGACAGCGTCGTACGCCACAAGGAGCCCAGCTAGCCGAGCCGGTCCGGCCCGTGCCCGCTAGCCCGGCGGCCGGGCCGGCGTCGGGTAGTGATCGGCCACCACTCTGGCCATCGCCCCGATGCGGTCCGTCACGACCTCCTTGGCCGAGAAGAAGACATGACCGCGCACCCTCGGGTACTCACCGGCCAGGGTGAGGTGACGTGACAGCTCGGCCGGATCCTGCCAGGCGGCGGGCTGGGCGGGGTCGCCCGCCTTGTACAGCGCCTCCCCCACGTACAGCTCGACGTCCGTGCCGCGCGCCACGTCGTCCCACCACGGCACCAGCTTGGCGTAGTCGGCGGCGGCGAAGCCGATGTGCCAGTAGAGCTGCGGCACCACGTAGTCGATCCAGCGCTCCTTCACCCACTTGCGGGTGTCCGCGTGCAGATGGTCGTACGTCTGCACGCCCGCCCGGGTGTCGGAGCCGAGCGGGTCGGTGGCGCTGTTCCGCCACACGCCGAACGGGCTGATCCCGAACCGTACGTCCTTGTCGATCTCCCGGATCCGCTCGGACATCTCCCGCACCAGCCGGTCGATGTTGTCGCGCCGCCAGGCGGCCTTGTCCGGGAACCCCTCACCGTGCGCGGCGTAGGTGTCGTCGTCGGCGAAGGTCTGGCCGGCGACGGGGTACGGGTAGAAGTAGTCGTCGAAGTGGACGGCGTCGATGTCGTAGCGGCGTACGGCGTCGAGCATCGCGTCCTGCACGAAGCTCCGCACCTGGGGCAGCCCCGGGTTGTAGTAGAGCTTCCCGCCGTACGGAAGCACCCAGTCCGGGTGGACGCGGGCGGGATGCCCCTCGGCGAGCCTCGCCGGATCCGTGTGGTTGGCCACCCGGTACGGGTTGAACCAGGCGTGCAGCTCCAGGCCGCGCGCGTGCGCCTCGGCCACGGCCGTGCCCAGCGGGTCCCAGCCCGGGTCCCGGCCCTGTACACCGGTGAGGAACTGCGACCACGGTTCGTACGGCGACGGCCACAGCGCGTCGGCGGTGGGCCGGACCTGGAAGACCACCGCGTTCAGCCGCCGCTCGACCGCCGTGTCGAGGAAGGCCAGCAGCTCGGCGCGCTGCTGCTCGGCCGACAGGCCGGGTTTGGACGGCCAGTCGCGGTTGGCGACGGTCGCCAGCCACATCCCGCGGAACTCCTTGCCGACGGCCTTCCGGCCCTTCCTCTTCTCCCGCTTCTCCCGCTTCCCGCGGTCCTGCCCGTTCTCGCGGTCAGGTCGCGCCGCCGCGCCCGCGTCCGCCATAGCCCACAGCGACGCCGCCGCCCCGACCGCTGCCGCCGCCAGGCTTCGTCTCCCGATATGCCGCATTCATATGCCCCTTACAGGTCGGTTGCTCCTGGTGTCTCCCTGTCCTCGCAGAGCATGCCCGCCCCGGACCGCCCTCCACCCGTGCGAACGGAGTAACGTCGGGGGGTCGAGGCGGGCGCCGGAATCACACGGGGGACCTGCCGCATGGAAGATCAGCGAAAGGCACGATGTGACCGACATCGAACGCGTCGGAGTGGTGGGCTGCGGCCAGATGGGCGCGGGCATCGCGGAGGTGTGTGCCCGTAGCGGCCTGGAGGTCAAGGTCGCCGAGACCACCGGCGAGGCCCTGGAGATCGGCCGTACCCGGCTGTACAACTCGCTCTCCAAGGCCGCCCAGCGCGGGAAGATCACCGAGGAGGAGCGTGACGCGACGCTCGCCCGGCTCAGCTTCACCACCGACCTCGGCGAGTTCGCGGACCGTGACCTGGTCGTCGAGGCGGTCGTCGAGAACGAGCAGGTCAAGACCGAGATCTTCCAGGTTTTGGACCAGGTGGTGACCCGCCAGGACGCGATCCTCGCCTCCAACACCTCCTCCATCCCGCTGGTGAAGCTGGCCGTGGCGACGTCCCGCCCCGACCAGGTCATCGGCATCCACTTCTTCAACCCGGCCCCGGTGCAGCAGCTCGTCGAGCTGATCCCGGCGCTGACCACCTCCGAGGGCACGATCAGCCGCTCCCAGGCCGTGGTCGAGAAGGTGCTCGGCAAGCACGCGATCCGCGCCCAGGACCGCTCCGGCTTCGTGGTGAACGCGCTGCTGATCCCGTACCTCCTCTCCGCGATCCGGATGTTCGAGTCGGGCATCGCCAGCCGCGAGGACATCGACAACGGCATGGAGATGGGCTGCGCCCACCCGATGGGCCCGCTCAAGCTCGCCGACCTGATCGGCCTGGACACGGTCGCCTCGGTCGCGGACTCGATGTACGCCGAGTACAAGGAGCCCCTGTACGCCGCTCCCCCGCTGCTCCAGCGCATGGTGGACGCCGGACGCCTGGGCCGTAAGACGGGCTCCGGCTTCTACCCGTACGGGTCGTAACGGAGCGCGACGAACTTTCGCACGGGGTGTGCGGAGCGTGTTCGCATATGCCCTGCGCACACGCTCCCTCCACCCCGCCTCGGGGAGTTGACTCGGTTCCGATCAGACAACGAAGAGGAGGAGCGGAGAACCGTGACCACCGACCCCGAACACTTAACCGCCGTCGAGGAGTTCGCAGAGCTGCGCCGCTGTCTCGACGTCGGGCTCGCCCGGATCGACGGGCAGCTCGCGCTGCTCGCCCAGCGCCACGGCCAGATCGACCGTGATCTGACCGATCTGGCCGCGCGCGTCGCGGCACTGGAGCAGGCCAAGTGGCCGCTGCCCGCCGTTTCCGCGTTCACCGCCGTGGGCGCCTTCGCGGTGGCGGTCTGGCAGGCACTCGGCAACTGATCGACGCGCGATCCGCGTCAGCCCAGCCGGAGATGGTGCAGCATCAGCAGCCCGGCCGCCATGTTGGCGGCCGGGACCTCTCCCCGGGCGATCATGTCCGGGACCAGTTTCAGGGGTATCCATTCGCGGCGGGACGACTCGAAGTCGTCCTCGGGATGGCCTGTGTACGTCGCGTCCTCCGCCCAGTACAGGTGGTGGCGGGCGTCGGTCAGGCCGTTGGACGGCTCGACGGTCAGGAGGTGCTGCAGCGGCCCCGGGCGCCACCCCGTCTCCTCCTCCATCTCGCGGGCGGCCGCGGCGGCGATGTCCTCGCCGTCCTCGACCACCCCCGCGGCGAGCTCCCAGCCCCAACTGTCGGTGATGAAGCGGTGCCGCCACAGCATCAGCACCTCGTTGGCCTCGTTGACGGCGGTCGCGACGGCCACCGGGCGGAGCCGGATGAGGAAGTGGTCCAGGTGCCGGCCGTCGGGGAGTGCGACATCCGCCAGGTTGACCTTGAACCAGCGGTTTTCATAGATGGTTTGTTCGCTCAGGTTCGTCCACTGCACTTTTCTGCCACCTTCCGACAAGTAGATGGCAATATCGCAGCAGGCCTACGGAGCCGACGGAACGTCGCACCGGAAGCACGGCAACATCACAGCGGCACGCGCAAGGCCCCGTCGATGAGGTCGGCCGCCTCCTCCGCGTCGCTGCACCCGCTCGCCACCAGGTGCTCCCGCACCTCCCGCAGCCGGTCACGCAACCGCTGCGACTCCATCCCCCGCGCCCGCTCGGCCATCTCGACCGCCGTGCGCGCCGCCCGGTCCGCCTCGCCCTGCCGCAGCTCGATCTGGCTCAGCATGGCGAGCCGGTGGACCCGCCCCCGGTCGTGCGCGGGGGTACGCACCGCGGCCGCGGCGTGCTCCCGCGCGCCTTCGAGGTCACCCAGGCTCAGCAGGGCTTCGGCGACCTGCACATTGACCAGCCCCGGCTGCACGTAACCGGTCTCGTCCGGCTCGTGGCCGGGCCGGATGCGCTCCGCCTCCGACTCCGCGCGACGGATGCATCTCAGCGCGCCGGACCCGTCGCCGAGGTGGGCGTACGCCTTGGCCTGCATCGCGTACAGGTCCGCTGCGAGCGCCGGGGTGATCTGCTCCCCCGCGGTGCGCAGCGCCGCCTCCGCGAATGCCACCGCCTGCCGGTACTCCCCCATGAACAGCGACTGGTTGACCAGCAGGGCGATCACATAGGCGCCGAGCCCCCGGTCCCCGCTCGCCTTCGCCAGCCGCAGCGCCTGGTGGAAGTAGCGCTGCGCGAGCCCGTGCGCGTCCGAGTCGTACGCGCAGATACCCGCGACCGCCACCAGCCCGCCCGTCGCGCGGTGCAACTGGCGGCCCAGGGCGTCGGTGTAGCCGCCGCGCAGCAGCGGCGCGGTCTCCGTGTTGAGGAAGCCGACTATCCGGGCGCGGGTGGCGATCCCGCCCGCCCGTCGGTACATCAGCTCGTAGTGGGCGCGGGCCGCGCGGAGCATGGTGATGTCCGACATGCTGACGCGGGTCTGGCCGTCGCGTGAGACGTCGGCGTCCTCCGGGGGGTTCTCCCACTCCCACACGGGCATCACGGCGGGCGTGCCGGTGACCGCGGGGGCGCCCAGTATGTGCGGTCGCTGCTGTTCGTCGGAGCGCCACAGGGCGGTGGCCCGCTCCACGAAACCGGACAGCGGTGAGCCGTGGGCAACGGCTGCCTCGCCGGGGACGCCCAGTCCGATGTCGTCGAGGGTGACCGGCCGGTGCAGCCGGGCGCCCAGCACCTCGCAGATCAGGTCCGGCACCTGGCCGCGCGGCCGCTGGCCCTTCAACCAGCGGGCCACCGCCGTGTGTTCGTACCGCAGCGCCAGGCCTCTCGCCCGGCCGGCCTGGTTGACGTGAGCGGCCAGGCCCGCGTGCGAAATCCCCGCCTCGTCGAGCAGGGCGTCGAGCAGGGTATTGGGCTGCATGGTGCCCCTCCGGTGACTCGGTGTGCCCAGACTAGTGGAGCCGGGTTCGCACGGGGTGTGAACGGAATGCCCGTATCCGTGCCCCGCGCGCTCTGCCGCCATGCCCCCGGCGCCTGTTGACTGGGCGGTCTCTCACAGAGGCGGCCGGGCCGCCGGCTCCCCCCTCGTACAGTGCGGCGGCCCGATGAAGCGCCGTCCGTCCTGCCTGATCTGCCCGACACTCCGCGGCAGGCGGACGGCGCCGGCCGCACCGCCCATGTCCGTACCAGCCGCTACCGATTGGAGGGTGCAGGGCGGGTGCGACGCAGACCGGGGTCCGCGGACTGCGCCGGCACCCGGGAACGGTCGTTGCGCACGACCATCAGGGCCACATCGTCGGTGAGCCGCCCGCCGGTGTGGCGCAGCAGCGCCGAGTGCACCCGGTGGATCAGGGCCGCCGGGTGCACCGGCGCCTCCCGCAGCGCCTCGGTGAGCACGTCCTGGAGCCCGAAGAACCGCCCCGAGGCGTCCCGCGCGTCCTCCGCACCGTCCGTGTACAGGAACAGCGCCTCGCCCGGCAGGAGCGTCACGCACCGCTGCACGGGCAGCTCGTCCGGCAGCGGAAAGGCACCCAGCGGCGGCAACGGCTCCGCGGCCGCGACCGGTTCGGCCCCCGCACCGCCCAGCCGGTAGGGCCACGGATGCCCGCAGTTGAGGGCCATGACGGCACCGTCCCGGCGGATCTCCAGCAGCAGTACGGTGACGAACTCCTCCGCCGACGGGCTGTCCGGATCCCACCCGCCCGACGCCGGGTGCTCCTCCCGCGCCCGCTCGCGCAGATGCCGCCCCAGCGCCCGCTCCAGCCGCCGCCCCACGCCCCCGAGTTCGGGCTCGTCGTGCGCGGCCTCCCGGAAGCTGCCCAGCACGGCGGCGACCGCCCCGAGCGCGGCCAGGCCGTGACCGCGTACGTCGCCGATGACGATCCGCACGCCGTACGGGGTGGCGACCGCCTCGTACAGATCGCCGCCCACGGCCGCGCCCCGGGCGACGGACAGTTGCCCGGCGGCGACGGACAGGCCGTCGAGGCGGGGTGGCAGGGGGCGCAGCAGCACCTGTTGAGCGGCCTGGGCGACGGCGCGGACCTGTTTCAGCTCCTTGACCAGGCCGCACCGGATGCCCAGGACCAGTCCGGTGCCGACGGTGAAGAAGACGGCGCTGGTGGCGATCCGGGTGGCCGTCCCCTCCTGCTGGGCGATGGGGCAGGTGAGCTTCCACAGGATCGCGACACCGCCCCAGAGAGCGGGCAGGGCGAGCGGAACGAGGCGACGAACCCAGGCTCGCGTACGCAGCATGCGGACCGCCCTTCTCCAGGCCCCTCCTCGCGGTCGGGACGATTGTGTCGATCGTCCATGGCAAGGGGGAAAGTCCACCAGACTTCCCACTCGAACGAGTGAGGGGCACAGCCGGTGTTCCGGCCATGCCCCTCACTCGACAAGCGGCGGATCAGGCGCCGCGCAGCACCGCGCCCGTCCGCTCGGCGGCGACGGCCACCGCGGCGTCACGGGCGGCCGAGGCCTCCTCGACGGTCAGCGTGCGGTCGGCGGCGCGGAAGCGCAGCGCGTACGCCAGGGACTTCTTGCCCTCGCCGATCTGCTCGCCCTCGAAGACGTCGAACAGCCGGATGGACTCCAGCAGTTCACCCGCGCCTTCCCGCAGTGCCTTCCCGACCTCGGCGGACGGCACCTGCCGGTCCACGACCAAGGCGACGTCCTGCGTGGCGACCGGGAACGACGAGATCCGCGGCGCGCGCACGACACCGGCCGAGGCCTGCTCGACCAGGTCGAGGTTCAGCTCCATCGCGCACGTACGGGCAGGCAGGTGCAGCGCCTTGACGACGCGCGGGTGCAGCTCACCGGCGTACCCGACGACCTGCTCCTCGCCCTCCACCACCACGGCGAGCTCGGCGCAGCGGCCCGGGTGCCACGGACCGTACTGGCCCTGGCGCACGATCAGCTCGGCGCCGGTCTCGCGGGCGACGGTCCGGGCGGCCTCGACGGCGTCGGCCCAGTCGGACGGGCGGCCCTTGCCCCACCAGCCGGCCTGCTCGCGCGCCCCGGCGAGGACCACGGCGGCGTGCCGCGGCTGCTCGGGCAGGACGGCGTTGACGCCGGCGATCTCCTCGTCGGTGGGGCGCCGGTCGACGGGCAGCCGCACCGCGACGCCCGGCTCCGCGGCGGCCCGGAAGACCAGGCCGGTCTCGAAGAGCGCCAGGTCGTGGCTGCCGCGGCCGTCGTTGCGGCGCAGCGCGCCGAGCAGGCCCGGCAGCAGCGCCGTGCGGAGCGCGGGCTCCTCGTCGGAGAGCGGGTTGACGAGCTTGACGACCTGGCGGCAGGTGTCGTCCGCCGGGATGTCGAGCTGGTCGAGGACCTGCTCACTGATGAACGGGTAGTTCAGCGCCTCGACGTACCCGGCGCCGGCCAGGGCGCGGCCCACGCGGCGGTGGGTGCGCTGGCGCTCGGTGAGCCCGCGGCCGGCCGGGGGCTTGGGCAGCGTGGAGGGGAGGTTCTCGTATCCCTCCAGCCGGATGACCTCTTCGGCGAGGTCGTTCGGCTCGTTCAGGTCGGGTCGCCAGGACGGGACGGTGACGATCAGCTCGTCCTGCCCGTACACGTCGCAGCCGACCTCCTGGAGGCGGCGGACGACGGTCTCGCGCCCGTACGTCACGCCCGCGACGCGGTCCGGGTGGTCGGCGGGCATCGTGACCGTGCGCGGCGCGGACGGCGCGACGATCTCGGTGACGCCGGCCTCGGCGGTGCCACCCGCGAGGAGGACCAGCAGGTCGACGGTGCGCTGCGCGGCAGCGGCGGCGGCCTGCGGGTCGACGCCGCGCTCGAAGCGCTTGGACGCCTCGGAGGACAGCTTGTGGCGGCGCGCGGTGCGGGCGATGGAGATCGCGTCGAAGTGCGCGGCCTCGATGACCACCTCGGTGGTGCCCCGCACCTCGCCCGTCTCGGGGTCGGTCTCGGAGTCGGCGATCTCGGTGTTGGCGCCGCCCATGACGCCCGCGAGGCCGATGGGGCCGCGGTTGTCGGTGATGAGCAGGTCGGCGGCGTCGAGGACGCGGACCGTGCCGTCGAGGGTGGTGATCTTCTCGCCCGCTTCGGCGCGGCGGACCCCGATGGGGCCGTCGAGCCGGGAGCGGTCGTAGGCGTGCAGCGGCTGGCCGAGCTCCAGCATCACGTAGTTGGTGATGTCGACGGCGAGCGAGATCGGGCGCATGCCGGCCTTCTGGAGGCGGCGCTTGAGCCAGATCGGCGAGTGGGCCTCGGGGTCGAGGCCGACGACGGTGCGCGCGGTGAAGCGGTCGCAGCCGATCGGGTCGGAGACCTTGACCGGGTAGCCGTACGAGTTGGGCGCGGGCACGTCGAGGAGCGCCGGGTCGCGCAGCGGCAGCCCGTACGCGATGGCCACCTCGCGGGCGATGCCGCGCATCGACAGGCAGTAGCCGCGGTCGGGCGTGACGGCGATGTCGAGGACCTCGTCGTACAGCTCCAGCAGCTCGGTGGCGTCGATGCCGACCTCGTACTCCGGCGGCAGCACGATGATGCCGTGGGAGCCGTCGTCGCCCATGCCCAGCTCGTCGCCGGAGCAGATCATGCCGCGCGAGACCTTGCCGTAGGTCTTGCGCTCGGCGATCCGGAAGTCGCCGGGGAGGACGGCGCCGGGCAGGGCCACGACGACCTTGTCGCCCTCGGCGAAGTTCCGGGCGCCGCAGATGATCTCCTGCGGCTCACCCGTCCCATTGGCGTCGCCGACGTCGACGGTGCAGAAGCGGATCGGCTTCTTGAACTCGGTGAGCTCCTCGATGGTGAGGACCTTGCCCACCACGAGCGGGCCCGTCAGGCCGGCGCCGAGCTGCTCGACGGTCTCGACCTCCAGCCCGGCCGACACCAGTTTGGCCTGTACGTCACGGCCGGTCTCCGTCGCCGGCAGGTCGACGTACTCCCGCAGCCACGAAAGCGGGACCCGCATCAGATCTCCATCCCGAACGGCCGGGTGAACCGGACGTCACCCTCGACCATGTCTCGCATGTCTTCGACGTTGTGGCGGAACATCAGCATCCGCTCGATGCCGAACCCGAAGGCGAATCCGCTGTACTTCTCGGGGTCCACGCCACAGGCGATCAGCACCTTGGGGTTGACCATCCCGCAGCCGCCCAGCTCGATCCAGCCCTCGCTGCCGCAGGTGCGGCAGGGCCGGTCGGCGTTGCCGACGGACTCGCCGCGGCAGACGTAGCAGAGCATGTCCATCTCTGCGGACGGCTCGGTGAACGGGAAGAAGTTCGGGCGGAGCCGGGTCTTCATGTCCGAGCCGAAGAGCGCCTGGACCATGTGGTCCAGCGTGCCCTTGAGGTCCGCCATGGTCAGGCCCTCGTCAACGGCGAGCAGCTCGATCTGGTGGAAGACCGGGGTGTGCGTGGCGTCGAGCTCGTCGGTGCGGTAGACGCGGCCGGGACACACGACGTACACGGGCGGCTCGCGGTCGATGAGCGTGCGGGCCTGCACCGGGGAGGTGTGCGTGCGCAGCACGATGCCGGACTCGTCGCCGGAGGTCGCCTTTCCGTCGGGGGAGGTGCCCTCGACGAAGAAGGTGTCCTGCATCTGGCGCGCCGGGTGGTCCGGTACGAAGTTCAGGGCGTCGAAGTTGAACCACTCCGCCTCGACCTCGGGGCCTTCGGCGACCTCGTAGCCCATGGAGACGAAGACGTCCGCGACGCGCTCCATGAGGGTGGTCAGCGGGTGGCGGGCGCCGGCCGGGGTGCGGTCGTGGGGCAGCGTGACGTCCACCGCCTCCTCGACCAGCACGCGTGCGTCGCGCTCGGCCTCCAGCTCGGCCTGGCGGGCGGCCAGTGCCTTGTTCACGGCACCACGGGCCTGGCCCACACGCTTGCCGGCCTCGGCCTTGGCGTGCGGCGGCAGGGCGCCGATCTCCCGGTTGGCGAGCGCGAGCGGCGAGGCGGGGCCGGTCTGCGCGACCTTGGCCTCGTGGAGCGCGTCGAGGTCACCGGCGGCGGCGAAGGCGGCGAGCGCCTCGTCCCGCATGCGCTCGATCTCTTCCGGTTTCAGTGCCTCGACCTCGACTGGGTCGTACGACTTGTTCGGTGCCGACATCTCTTCCCGTACTTCCGATGGGCTGGCTGGGGCCCCCGCTCGACGACCGAGGACGCAAAGGTGCCAAAGGACGAGTCTAACGGGGTATGGGCAGGCGGATGAGCCGCGGATCAGCCCGTGGACACGCGCGAGGCCCTCGCTAGGCGAGATAGGCCGGGGCGCCCACGGGCAGCGTAAATCGGAACTGGGCCCCGCCGGCGGGCCCGCGGCCGACGGTGATGGTGCCGCCGTGCGCCTCGACGATGCCCTTGACGATGTACAGGCCGAGGCCGGTTCCGCCGCGCTTGCTCCCCCGCCAGAAGCGGGTGAAGACACGGCCCATCGACTCCTCGGGGATGCCGGGGCCTTCGTCGCTCACGGTGACGGCCGTTCCCTTCTCGTCGTCGTGCGGGCCGGTGGGTGCCACCTCGATGGTGACGGTTCCCTCGCCGTGGCGCACCGCATTTTCGAGCAGGTTGCCGAGGACCTGGTCGATCTTGTCCGGGTCTGCCCAGAGATCGGGCAGCGGGCGGCGTACGCGGACGAAGAACCGGTCCGGCGACTGGCCGCGGGCGGTGTGCGCCTGGATGTGGCGGCCGATGGCGGCGGCGATGTCGACGGGCTGGCGGCGCACCTCGAGGCGGCCGGAGTCTATTCGGGAGATGTCGAGGAGCTCGGCGATCAGCCGGGTGACGCGGTTGGCGTCGGCGTCGACGGTCTCCAGCATCAGCCGCTTCTGGTCGTCGGTGAACCGCTCCCACTTGGCGAGCAGGGTCGCCGTGAAGCCCTTGACGGAAGTCAGCGGGGAGCGCAGCTCGTGGGCGACGGTGGCGATCAGCTCGGCGTGGCTGCGCTCGGTGCGGCGCCGCGCCTCGGTGCCCCGCAGGGTGACGACCACCTTCCGTACGGGGCCGAGGGGCTCCTCGCGCACGTACCGGGCGGCGACGAGGACCTCCCGGTTGCCGGGCAGCAGCAGGTTGCGCTCGGGCTGTCCGCCCCGGATGGCGAGTCCGCCGTACGGGTCGGTCAGCGACCACCAGCGCCTGCCCTTGAGGTCCTCCAGCGGCAGCGCCTGCTCCAGGGGCTGCCCGAGCGCATCGGCCCGGGCGACGGCGGTGAGGCGTACGGCCGCGGCGTTGAAGCACACCACCCGGCCGTCCTCGTCGGCGACGACGAGCCCGTCGGGAAGGTCGTCGGGGTCGATCATCCCGGGCACGCCGGTACCGGACGCACCGGGAGCGGCGGACGCGCCCACTAAGGCGCCCTTGCGCGCCGCGGGCCTGCTGGTGCCGACCGTCATCCCCTTCTCCCACCCCTCCGTGTCACGCAGTGGGCCCCCGAGCCCGTCACCCTACTAGCTGGAGGTGACGGAGCGGCACCCTCCGGCAGCACGCTGCGCACGCGCGGAGCCGTACAGACATACGGCTGCCGCGGTCGCCAGGTTCAGGCTCTCGGCCTTGCCGTGGATCGGCACGCGCACCACGGCGTCCGCGAGGGCGCGCGTCTCCTCGGGCAGACCCCACGCCTCGTTGCCGAAGATCCAGGCGGTGGGCCCGCCCATGGTGCCCGCGTCGAGCTCGGCGTCCAGGTCGTCCTCGCCCGCCCCGTCGGCGGCCAGGATCCGCAACCCCGCGCCCTTCAGCCCGGCGACGGCCTGCTCGACGGGGACGCCGACGGCGACCGGGAGGTGGAAGACGGAGCCGACGGAGGCGCGCACGGCCTTGGGGTTGTAGAGGTCCACGGAGGCATCGGTGAGGACGACCGCGTCGGCGCCGGCCGCGTCGGCGCACCGCAGCACGGTCCCGGCGTTCCCGGGGTCGCGTACGTGGGCGAGGACGGCGACGAGCTGGGGCCGGTTCCTGAGGATCTCCTCGAACGGCGAGTCCAGGAACCGGCACACCCCGAGCAGTCCCTGCGGGGTGACGGTCTGCGAGACCTCGGCCAGCACGGCGTCGGAGGCGTGGTGGACCCGGGCGCCGGTGGCGCGTGCGGCCTCCACGATGTCGGCGTACCGCTCGGCGGCCTCGACGGTGGTGAACAGTTCCACCAGGGTCGGCTCCCCGCCGCTGCGGTGGGCGGCGGCCTCACGCACGGCCTGGGGGCCCTCCGCGATGAACCGGCGCTCCTTGCCCCTGAAGTTGCGCTTGGCGAGCCGCCGCGCCGCGATGACGCGCGGGGAACGGGGGGAGATCAGCTCAGGGGTGCCCATGGTGGTCGGCGGCTCTCTTCTCGTACGCACGGGGGTTGAACAGACCGGACCCGCAGGCTCGGGGCCTGCGGGTCCGGAGGGAAGAACTGCGGCCTGGGAGATCAGGCAGCGGCCTTCGGGGCGTTGACGTCGCTCGGGAGCGCCTTCTGGGCGACCTCGACGAGCGCGGCGAACGCGTTGGCGTCGTTGACCGCGAGCTCGGCCAGGATCTTGCGGTCCACCTCGATGTTGGCGGCCTTCAGACCCTGGATGAGGCGGTTGTACGTCATGCCGTTGGCGCGGGCAGCGGCGTTGATGCGCTGGATCCACAGCTGACGGAAGTCACCCTTGCGCTTCTTGCGGTCGTTGTAGTTGTAGACCAGCGAGTGGGTGACCTGCTCCTTGGCCTTGCGGTACAGGCGCGAACGCTGACCGCGGTAGCCGCTGGCCTGCTCGAGGATCGCCCGGCGCTTCTTGTGGGCGTTGACTGCCCGCTTGACGCGTGCCACTTGTTAACTCCTTGTAGCGGGGCCGTGGTTGGACTCACACGACCCGGAAACGATATGGGTCCCGGTGTCGGGCTGCCCCCGTCGTCCGGGGGCGGAGGTCAATCAGATGCCCAGCATCTTCTTGATCTTGGCGCTGTCACCCGGGGCCATCTCGGCGTTGCCGGTGAGGCGACGCGTCAGCTTGGACGACTTGTGCTCGAGCAGGTGGCGCTTGCCGGCGCGCTCGCGCAGGATCTTGCCGGAGCCGGTGACCTTGAAGCGCTTCTTGGCACCGGAGTGCGTCTTGTTCTTCGGCATAGCGCCGTTCTCTCCTCGTCAGTGGCGCTCCCAGCCGGTCCGGGGACCGGCGCGCGGGAGCGTCAGATGTGTCGGTTGAATCCTGGGCGGGTGCCCGGGAATCAGGCCTCGGCAGCCTCGTCGGCGGGCTCGTCCGCGTGGACGGCCTCGTCCGCGTGGGCGGGCAGACCCTGGCGCTCGGCCTTGCGGGCGGCCTGCGCCTCGCGGGCCTCGGCCATTGCCTCGGTCTTCTTCTTGTGCGGTCCGAGAACCATGATCATGTTCCGGCCGTCCTGCTTCGGGTTCGACTCGACGAAACCGAGGTCCTGGACGTCCTCCGCGAGCCGCTGCAGCAGCCGGAAGCCGAGCTCCGGCCGGGACTGCTCGCGACCACGGAACATGATCGTGATCTTGACCTTGTCGCCCTGCTTGAGGAACCGGACGACGTGACCCTTTTTGGTGTCGTAGTCGTGCGGGTCGATCTTCGGCCGGAGCTTCATCTCCTTGATGACCGTGTGCGCCTGGTTCTTGCGCGCCTCACGGGCCTTCATGGCCGACTCGTACTTGAACTTCCCGTAGTCCATGAGCTTGCAGACCGGCGGACGGGCGTTCGCCGCGACCTCGACGAGATCGAGGTCGTACTCCTGCGCAAGCTCCAGGGCCTTGGCAAGCGGGACAATCCCGACCTGCTCGCCGCTGGGACCGACAAGTCGCACCTCGGGAACGCGAATCCGGTCGTTGATGCGGGGCTCGGCGCTGATGGATCCTCCTCGGTAGCACCACGCGACCGCCTGGCGGACGGACGCGTAACGTCTGTTTAGTAAGACCAACCGCGCCGGTGCATGAAAAATGCCCCGGACGGGACACAGGCGGGGCTCCTCGTGCTACCGGAGCACCGCCACGGCGTACCGCGGGGCGCACATCGGGCGGCTCCATCGTCCGTACGGAACGATGGTCGCCACCTGACCGGTGACCCGCCGTCCCTAGGGACAGCCAGGTGGGAGATCGGAGCTTCCACTTGTGGGCCGGATCACGAGTCGTGTCCAGCCGGTCGTCACACCAGGTTACCAGCTCCGGCCGGGTGCGGCTAACCAGGACGGGCCGCATATCGTGGGCGTCATGAGTGACGCCACGCCGAGCAACGCCTCCGCCGCACAGACCACCGATTTCGAGACCATGACCCGCGACATCGCGGAGGTCCCCGCGGTCGAGGTGATCGTGACGGTCGCCGTCAACCTGATGAGCGCCGCAGCCGTCAAGCTCGGGCTCACCGAGGAGGGCGACCAGTACAAGGACCTCGACGAGGCGCGCAAGCTGATCCACGCGCTGGCCGGTCTGCTGGACGCGGGCGCGACGGAGATCAGCTCGTTCCACGCGGCACCGCTGCGGGACGGCCTGAAGTCGCTCCAGCTGGCCTTCCGCGAAGCGTCGTTCGTCCCCGACGAGCCGGGCCAGGGCCCGGGCGAGAAGTACACGGGGCCGGTCTTCGGCTGACGGGCCGGGAGCCCCGGGGCGGGCCGTGCGCGGGGGTAGGGGGGGCGCCCCCGGACGATGCGGCCACGGGGCCGGTCTTCGGCCGGGTCAGTTCCGTACGTAGAAGGGCTCGCCCGGGGGCGTGGCCGTGGCCGGCAGGAGTGCCAGGTCGAGGCCGCGCACCAGGCGGGCCCTCAGTGTTTCGTCGGCCGCCAGGGCGCGGGCGACGCGCTGGGCCGCCTCGGCGGGGGGCGCGTCCGGGGCCAGGACCAGGGCGAGGGTGCCGTCCGCGGTCCCGGGGCCGAGGTGGGCGCGGAGCACCGACGGCTCGGCCGCGATCACGGCGCGTACCGCCTCCGTGACGGCGGGGTCGGCGAGCGGGTCGGTGGAGGTGCGGCCCTCGGCGAGGGCGAGCAGCGCGGGGCCGGTCAGCTGGTACGGCACCGGTCCGGCGAGGTCCAGCACGAGGGTGTCGGCCTTCTCGTGGGCGGCGGCCTGCAGCGCCTGGTGCAGCGGTACGGCGACGGGGCGGGCGGCCGGGTCCCAGCGGGCCAGGGAGTCGAGGGACGTGAACGCGGGCAGCGCGCGGCGGTCGCCGGCGGTGAGCGTCGGTACGGCCATGTCGCTGGTCTTCTCGCGGCGCAGCCCGGTCTCCTCGTCCTCCTCGACCTCACCGAGGACGGCGACGACCGGGACGAGCAGCCGGGCGTCCTTGAGGGCCGCCAGGACCCGCGGCTCGGCGGCCCGGTCCTCGGCCCAGGCCGCGAGGGCCTCGGAGAGCCTGGGGTCGGCGGTGCCGTCGTCGTCGGAGAAACCGGGGTCAGGGATGTTCTTGAGCGCCACGCGACGAGCCTAACGGCGCGCGTCAGCGCCCGGTGGCGCGCCCCCCGCGCCACAGGACGAGCGCGGCGGCCAGCAGGAGCACGCCGATGCCGCCGGTGACGGGGGCGAGCAGACCGACGCCCTCGTCGTCCCCGGGGTCGGCCGCCGGCCCGGTGCCGAAGTACCGCTTGCCGTACCCGGCGGTGGCCGCCTTGATGTCGGCGGGGCGCAGCTTCGCGCCCGCCTCGATGGCGGCGGCCGGGTCCACCGTCCCGTACCCCTTGTCGATGTCGTGGCCGCCGCCCTCAGGGCGGTCGCGGGCGGTGTCGGTGAGCAGCTTCTTGATCTGGGCGGGGGTCAGCGCGGGGTGGGCGGCCTTGACCAGGGCGACGGCGCCCGAGACGAACGCCGACGCGGCGCTCGTGCCCCAGCCTTCGTAGTACTTGCGGTCGGGGTCGGCGATGACGATGTCGACGCCGGGCGCGCTGACGGTGGCGTACCAGCGGCTGGTGGAGAACGCCGCGTGGGTGCCGAACCGGTCGACGGCCGTGACCGCGATGACGCCGGGGTAGGCGGCGGGGTACGAGATGTGGTCGCCCTTGTCGCCGCCGTTGCCGGCCGAGGCGACGACGACGGCCCCCTTGGACAGGGCGTACTGGACGGCGGCGTCCTCGCCCGCGTCGGGGTGGGCGGACTCGCTGTCGTCGCCGAGGGAGAGGTTGATGACGTCGGCGCCCTGGTCGACGGCCCAGCGGATGCCCTGGGCGAGCGCGGTCCCGCGGGTGTTGCGGGCCTTGGTGCGGGCCGGGTCGCCGCCTTCGAGGATGACGCGGACGGGGAGGATCTTCGCCTCGGGGGCGATGCCGAGGACGCCGTCCTCGTTGCCGGGGCCGTGGCCGTGGGCCGCGATGATGCCGGCCATGGAGGTCCCGTGGCGTGCCCAGGCGCGGTCGCCGCGCTTGGCACCGAAGCCGATGAGGTCCTTGCCGGGCAGGACGTTGCCCACGAGGTCGGGGTGGGTGGCGTCGACGCCGGTGTCGAGCACGGCGACGGTGACGCCCTCGCCCTTGGTGGTGCGCCAGGCCTCGGCCGTGCGCATCGCCTCAAGGCCCCACTGCCGGGCACGGATGGTGTCGGCGTGTGCGGGGGCGGCGGGAAGCACGGCGAACGCGGTGGCGGCGAGGGCGGCGGCGAAGGCGGTACGGCGGCGGTACGTCATCGGGGCTCCTGCGTGGCCTTGCCGGTCGTCGCCGTCGTACGGAGGCGGCGCTCGATCCGGTCGGCGATGCCGTCGGCGTCATGCCCCAGCCCCGCCTGGGCGGGCGTGCTCGTCTGACCCTCGGCCATCGCCTCGGCGGCCGGCTGCGGGTCGTCGACGGTACGGCCGTCGGCGAAGCCCGTCACGGCGTAGACGATGACGGGTACGTCGGTGAGGACGCTCACCCGCCAGCTCGCCCGCTGCGCGTCGCCGAAGCCGGCGGCGACGGTGCCGGGGGCGGCGAGCGTGCGGGGCAGCAGGTCGGTGCGTTCGTCGAGGCTCTCGTCCGTGAAGCGTTGGCGCAGCGCGGTCATGCCGGGGCGGTCGGCGTCCGTGAACACCATGCCGACGGTGGTGACGCTGGTGGAGGTCGCGTCGGTGTACGTGGCGCGCAGCACCCGCTCGCAGCCGACCGGCCGCAGGGTCCTGAGCAGCAGCGGGTCCAGGGCGCCGGTGCACGGGCCGTCGGGCGCGACGGCGATCCGCGTCCAGGTCCGGTCGGCGCGGCCGGGTCCGGCGCCCTCGCCGTCGAGGGTGCGCGGGAAGAGCGTGTCGACGGGGACGCTGTGCCAGAGGCTGCGGGCCTCGGTGAAGCGGTCCGAGGTCTGGGCGGCCGAGTCGCCCACGAGCCAGGCCCCGGCGGCGGCTCCGCCGGTGAGCCCCAGTCCGAGCACGAGGCAGGCGACGGCCGCGGCCGCGCGGGCGGGGTGCCGGCTGCGGACGGGGCGGAGGCGGGTGGTGGTCTCGACGGGCGTCTCGGGCGGCATCCGGTGGGGCGGGGCGGCGTACGGGCCGACGGCATGCGGGGCGGTGGCGCCCGGGCCGGGTGCCCCGGGCCGGGGGGTCATGTCGACGGCGGTACGGACTGCGGCCAAGCCGCGACGGAGGGACAGCGGACGGATGGCCGGAGCC
>NZ_JBEPEL010000043.1:0-58654 GCF_040300825.1 Streptomyces sp. NPDC000229 | reverse complement strand
ATTCGGGTCGGAGAGGTTGTCGCCGGTGTTCACCACGAAGTCCGGGCGCAGCCCGGCGAGCGACTGGAGCCACGCCCGCTTCTTGTGCTGACCGCTCACCATGTGGATGTCCGAGACCTGAAGCATCCGCAACGGCCGCGTCCCATGCGGCAGTACGGGGACGGTGATCCGGCGCAGCCGGAAGGAGCGGGCCTCGAACCCGGCGGCGTAGGCCAGACCGGCCGCGCCGACCGCTGCGATTCCTGCGGTGACTTTCAGGGGAACTCCGTATCGCGCGCGCATACGGCCATCGTCCCAGAACGGCGGGGGCGCGGGAAATGCGCGGGCGTGCAGGTCATCGCACCTGCCACACTTGTCCGCATGACCACGCTCAAGTCCAAGCTGCAGGAAGACCTCAACGCCGCGATCAAGGAGCGCGACGAGCTGCGCTCCTCGACGCTCCGGCTGACCCTCGCCGCCATCACCAAGGAGGAGGTCGCGGGCAAGGAGAAGCGCGAGCTCTCCGACGACGAGGTGCAGAAGGTGATCGCCAAGGAGGCGAAGAAGCGCCGCGAGGCGGCCGAGGCCTTCGGGCAGGGCGGCCGTGCCGAGCAGGCCGAGCGTGAGAAGGCCGAGGGCGTCATCCTCGACGCGTACCTGCCCAAGCAGCTCGGCGACGACGAGCTGGAGCAGATCGTCGCCCAGGCGGTCGAGGAGGCCAAGGCCGCCGGCGCCGAGGGCCCGCGCGCGATGGGCGCCGTGATGAAGATCGTCAACCCGAAGGTCGCCGGCCGAGCCGAGGGTGGCCGCGTCGCCGCGGTGGTCAAGCAGCTCCTGGCCGGCTGAGACCGGGCACGGCCCCGCACCCGCTCGCTGTGGTGGGCCGGGACCGTCGGGTCGCCGTATGTGTACGAGCACCGAAAAGGGCGCCCCGCCGGATTCCCGGTGGGGCGCCCTTGTTCGTCATGAGCGCGAGCGCTGAGCGTCAGCGCCAGCCGCCGCCATTGCCGTTGCCGCGCTGGTTGCCGCCGCCGATCAGGTCCGGCGGGATGGTGATGCCGCCCCAGGGGTCGTCGCCGCCCGGCTTGCCGTTGTCACCGCCGCCGTTGCCGCCGCCCGGCTTGTTGTCACCCGGCTTGTTGTCCCCGGGCTTGCCCTTGCCGTCCTTCGGGGCCTCGGGGATGTGGACGCCGACGAAGTCGGGCGCCTCGCGGCCCTCCAGAGCGCCGGTCATGGCGTCCCGCCAGATCGGGCCCGGTACCTCACCACCGAAGACCTTGTCGTGGTACTGGCCACCGATCCTGATGGAGAACATCTCGACGTCCTGGCTCGGGCTGCCCACCCACACGGCGCCCGACAGGTTCGGGGTGTAGCCGACGAACCAGGCGTTCTTGCGGGCGTCCGTCGTACCCGTCTTGCCCGCGTTGTCGCGGCTGGTCAGGCCGGCCTTCTCACCCGTACCGGAGTCGATGACGTCGCGCAGCAGGGAGTTGATGGTGTCGGCCGTCCGCTCCGACATCGCCTTGGTGCAACTGGTCTTCGGGACTTCCAGGCTCTTGCCGTCCGCCGTCTTGATGGACTCGATGGCGGTCGGTGTGCAGTACGTGCCGCGGTTGGCGAACGTCGCGTACGCGTTGGCCATGTTCAGCGGCGAGATGCCCTTCGAGCCGAGCGAGATCGCGGGCACCTCGGGCATCTTCGCGTCATTGCCCTGCACCACGCCCAGCTTGTTGGTCATCTCCACGACCGGGCACATCCCGATTTCGCCGATCATCTGTACGAAGTACGTGTTGACCGACTGGGCCATCGCGTCCTTGAGCGCGTACGGGCCGACCTCCGACTCGTTCTCGTTCTCCACCTTGTCCCCCTGGTTGACCCAGGGCTTTCCGCTGCACGTCGACACCGACGACGGGTACGGCATCTGGTACGGCGACGAGTACACCTGCGTCGGCGGCTTGCCCTGCTCCAGGGCGGCCGCCGCCACGAAGGGCTTGAACGTCGAACCGACCGGGAAGCCGAAGTTCGAGCCGCCCATGCGCTTGTTGACGGAGTAGTTGATCTGGGTTTCGTTCTTCCCGAAGCCGTAAGGCCTGGACTGACCCATCGCAAGGATCTTCCCGGTGCCCGGCTGGACCATCGTCACCGCCGTGGCGACCTTGTCCGTCTGGTAGACGTGGTTCTTGATCGACTCCTGCGCCGCCTTCTGTGCCTGCGGGTCGAGCGTGGTCTTGATGGTCAGCCCGCCGCGGTTCCAGATCTTGCTGCGTTCCTCGCGGTCCTCGCCGAAGACCGGGTCGGAGAGGAAGACCTCGCGTACGTAGTCGCAGAAGAAACCGGCGCCGTCGACGGCGGTGATGCAGCCGTTCTTCGGCTTGCTGACCTGAAGCTTGATCGGCGTGGCCTTCGCGCGCTCCGCCTCCGCCTGGCTGATGTCACCGACGGCGGCCATGCGCGACAGGACGACGTTGCGGCGCTTGGTGGCCTCCTGCACGTCGTTGACCGGGTCGTAGCGGCTCGGCGACTGGACGATGCCGGCCAGCATCGCCGACTCCTCCAGGGTGAGGTCCTTGGCCGGCTTGGAGAAGTAGCGCTGGGACGCGGCCTCGATGCCGTACGCCTGCTGCCCGAAGAAGGTGATGTTGAGGTAGTTCTCGAGGATCTTCTTCTTCCCGAGCTCCTCCTCGACCTGGATCGCGTACTTCAGCTCCTGGATCTTGCGGCCGAGGGTCTGCTGGGTGGCCTCGGCGACCTTGTCGGGGTCGTCGCCGGCCTCCTCCACGAAGACGTTCTTCACATACTGCTGGGTCAGCGTCGAGGCGCCCTGCGTGACCCCGCCCGACTGGGCGTTGCGGTTGAGCGCGCGCAGTACGCCTTTGAGGTCGATGGCGCCGTGCTCGTAGAAGCGCGAGTCCTCGATCGCGACGATCGCCTTCTGCATGTAGGGGGAGATGTCCTTCAGGTCCACGACCGTGCGGTCACGGGAGTAGACCGTGGCGATCTGGCCGCCCTGCGAGTCCAGGATCGTGGTGCGCTGGCTCAGCGGGGGGCGCTTGAGATTGGCCGGGATCTCGTCGAACCCCTGGACCGTGCCCTTCGCCGCGAGCCCCAGCGCTCCCGCGGCGGGCAGGGCGATGCCCGCCATGACGGCTCCGGCGAGCACGCTGACACCGACGAACTTGGCGGCCTGCTGGGTCCGGGTCAGGCCACCGCCCGAGCGCTTCTTTGGCATGGGTGAAGCCTAATCCGTCAGTGGTGGCGTTCCGAGGGAGCGGGTGGGTTACGGGAGGTTCGCGTACCAGGTTGTGACATGGGCGCTCCGGCCCGGACGACTGCTACGGCGTGGCCCGGCCGCTGCTGCACCTCATCGAGACCTGCCCAGGGCCCGGTGCTGACCGGTGAGCCCGGGCCGGGCGCCGGCGCGTGGCACCTCGGGCTCCGGCAGCGCGCCGTCAACGGGGGTCTCGTCCTCAGTTCGTCCCCCGGTTGGTCCCCGGCTCGGACCTGGGGGCCGCATCCCGGCACGCAGATCAGGAAAGCCGGGGGCGGGTGCCCGGTCCGAGGAGTCTCCCTGCGCGTTTTCCGGACACACGGACAGGCCTTGGCCTAAGCTAGTCACAACTGTCACAGCAGTTGCTCCCCGGCATGACCCCGCGCGTTCCCGAGCCGCGCCGGACCGTGTCCGTTTCCCCCTCATGCGTCAGCCCGTGCCCTTTGTGGCTCACCCAGAACGCCCCGCACTGCGCCAATTGTTACGCATGTCTATCGCTCACTCCCCTGGGTGATCTGCCGCGTACGCATAGTCCGTTCGGACCATTCAAGATTGGGCCCGAAGGGGGTGTTGCGCTGTGCCCACCTTCCGTAACGTCCTCAACTGGTAGCGGTGAATATGCCGCTGCCGCCGTGGGGGAGCCTCGATTCGGGAGAGGACGGCGCCGGTATGGGCTGGGTAGCTGACTGGAGTGCGCAGGCCGCCTGCCGCACTACCGATCCGGATGAACTGTTCGTACAAGGAGCGGCGCAGAACAGGGCCAAGGCCGTGTGTACCGGGTGCCCGGTGCGTACGGAGTGCCTGGCCGACGCGCTGGACAACCGCGTCGAGTTCGGCGTGTGGGGCGGTATGACGGAGCGTGAGCGCCGCGCGCTGCTGCGCCGTCGGCCGACCGTCACCTCATGGCGCCGGCTGCTGGAGACCGCGCGAACGGAGTACGAGCGGAGCGCGGGCATCCTGCCCGTCGCGCTGGACGACGACGAGACGTACGAGACCTACGCGGCAGTGGGATAGGCCAGGTAGCCAGGTAGCAGTGGGACAGGCGCAAGCCGGTCCCTACGGAATCAGCGGTGCCCTTCCGCCAGCAGGTCGCCGATGGCGCGGAGGCCCGCCAAGTCGTGCACGTCACCGGGGAGCGCGGGTACTTCCGTGACCGCCACCTCGGGGTGGAGTGCGGTGAAACGGTCGCGCGTGCGCTGTTCCCGCGCGAGCACCTGCATCCGTTCGGCGTGCAGGCGAAGCAGACCCGCGGTCAGTTCCGCGACGGCGGGCGACGTGGCGGTGGTGACACCGGCCGCGATGTCGGTGCTTGCTGCTGGGGTTTCGGGGGCCTCGGGCTCGGGAGAGGTGGCCTCGGGGCCACGAACACCAGTCTTCCCGGCCCCCTGATCCACAATGCGGCCCTCTTCAAGATTTTCCGCCGCGGCCAGTGCCCGCTCGGCGGACAGCCGGACGGCCCCGCTGCTGTGCACCCGGTTGAGCACCAGCCCGGCCAGCGGCATCCGCTCCGCCGCCAGCCGCTCCACGAAGTACGCCGCCTCCCGCAGCGCGTCCCGCTCCGGCGCGGCCACCACCAGGAACGCCGTGCCCGGCGCCTGAAGGAGCCGGTACGTGGCGTCCGCCCGGGTACGGAAGCCGCCGAACATGGTGTCCATCGCCGCCACGAAGGTCTGTACGTCCCGCAGCAGCTGACCCCCCAGCAGCTTGCCCAGGGTGCCCGTCATCATCGACATGCCGACATTCAGGAACTTCATCCCCGCCCGGCCGCCCACCTTCGCCGGCGCCATCAGCATCCTGATGAACTTCCCGTCCAGGAACGACCCCAGCCGCTTCGGCGCGTCCAGGAAGTCCAGCGCCGAACGGGACGGCGGGGTGTCGACCACGATCAGGTCCCACTCCTCGCGTGCCCGCAGCTGGCCCAGCTTCTCCATGGCCATGTACTCCTGCGTGCCCGCGAATCCGGCCGACAGGGACTGGTAGAAGGGGTTGCCGAGAATGGCGGCCGCCCGCGCCGGCTCCGCGTGCCCCTCGACGATCTCGTCGAAGGTGCGCTTCATGTCGAGCATCATGGCGTGGAGTTCGCCGCCGCCCTTGATGCCGTCGACCCGTCGCGGAACGTTGTCCAACTGGTCGATGCCCATCGACTGGGCGAGCCTGCGGGCCGGGTCGATCGTCAGGACGACGACCTTGCGGCCGCGCTCCGCCGCCCGTACGCCCAGGGCGGCCGCCGTCGTCGTCTTGCCGACGCCGCCCGCGCCGCAGCACACGATGATGCGCGTCGCCGGGTCGGCGAGCAGCGGGTCGACCTCCAGGCCGGGAGCCTCTTCGAGAGTCATGCGCCCACCCCGAGCTTCCTCAGTTCCTTGGCCAGCCGGTAGAGACCGGCGATGTCCGCCCCTTCGCCCAGGAAGGGCAGTTCGTACGTCGGGACCTGAAGCTTCGCCAGCGCCTCCCGCTGCTCCCGCTCCAGCTCCACCCGCTGGGCGTGCTCGACG
The DNA here is from genome assembly GCF_040300825.1 of Streptomyces sp. NPDC000229. Taxonomy (NCBI): domain Bacteria; kingdom Bacillati; phylum Actinomycetota; class Actinomycetes; order Kitasatosporales; family Streptomycetaceae; genus Streptomyces; species Streptomyces sp. NPDC000229. The sequence goes on along the minus strand of NZ_JBEPEL010000043.1, from coordinate 52,912 downwards.
GCCTGGTCCAGGAGCGGACCGACCAGCCGGGTCGAACCGCTGATGCCCGCCGCGGCGAGAGCCTTGGTGATGTCCTTGCGGTGGTCGCCCGCCGCCGCCCGTACCGCGTCCTCGTCCAGGACGTGCGGGCGGACCATGTTGACCACCACTCCACCCACCGGGAGGTCGGCCTCGCGCAGCTCGGCGATACCGTCGGCGGTCTCCTGAACCGGCATCTCCTCCAGCAGCGTCACCAGGTGGACGGCCGTCTCGGGGGACTTCAGGACCCGCATCACCGCGTGGGCCTGATTGTGTATCGGACCGATCTTGGCCAGGCCCGCCACCTCGTCGTTGACGTTCAGGAAGCGGGTGATGCGGCCGGTAGGAGGGGCGTCCATGACGACGTAGTCGTACACGAACCCCCCGTGTTTCTCCCGGCGGCGTACCGCCTCGCACGCCTTGCCGGTCAGCAGGACGTCCCGTACGCCCGGCGCGATGGTGGTGGCGAAGTCGATGGCGCCCAGCTTCTTGAGGGCGCGGCCCGCCGAGCCGAGCTTGTAGAACATCTGGAGGTAGTCGAGGAGCGCGCGCTCGGCGTCGATGGCCAGCGCGTACACCTCGCCGCCGCCCGGCGCGACGGCGATCTTCCGCTCCTCGTAGGGAAGCGCCTCCGTCTCGAAGAGTTGTGCGATGCCCTGCCTGCCCTCGACCTCCACGAGGAGGGTCCGCTTGCCCTCGGTCGCGAGGGCGAGCGCGAGGGCGGCGGCGACCGTCGTCTTACCGGTACCGCCCTTGCCGCTGACGACCTGGAGCCTGCTCACGTATTCGAGCCTAACCAGTCGGGTCCTGGGCTACGCAGGAGGCTGCCTTCGGCAGCGGCTACAGTCGGCCCCATGACCAAGTGGGAATACGCGACCGTGCCCCTTCTCGTGCACGCGACCAAGCAGATTCTGGACACCTGGGGCGAGGACGGCTGGGAGCTCGTCCAGGTCGTCCCCGGGCCGAACAACCCCGAGCAGCTCGTGGCGTACCTGAAGCGGGAGAAGCCGTGACCGGCCGTGTGGAGGCGACGCTCGCCGAACTCGGCCTGACCCTTCCGGACGTGGTGCCGCCGCTGGCGTCGTACCAGCCGGCGGTCCGGTCGGGCGTGTACGTGTACACGGCGGGTCAGCTTCCGATGGTGGACGGCAAGCTTCCGGTCACCGGCAAGGTGGGCGGCGAGGTCACCCCGGAGGAGGCCAAGAAGCTCGCGCGGATCTGCGCGCTCAACGCGCTGGCCGCCGTGAAGTCGGTCGCCGGGGACCTGGACCGGATCGCCCGGGTCGTGAAGGTCGTCGGATTCGTCGCCTCGGCGTCGGACTTCACCGGGCAGCCTGCCGTCCTCAACGGCGCCAGTGAGCTGCTGGGCGAGGTGCTGGGCGACAAGGGCGTGCACGCGCGCAGCGCCGTGGGCGTCGCGGTGCTTCCGCTGGACGCGCCGGTCGAGGTGGAGATCCAGGTGGAGCTGGTCCCGGAGGACTGAGCGCCCTGCTGCTGTACGGCCCCGTGCCCCGGGTGGGTGCGGGGCCGTTGCCGTAGCCACCTTTCCTCTCGAACATCTCGGCGGATGCGCATAGCATCCGGCCATGCCCAATGGTCAGTGGTACCCCCCGGAGTGGCCCGACCGCATCCGTGCGCTCGCCGACGGCACGCTCACGGTCGTGGCCCCGAGACGGGCCGCGACCGTCCTGCTGCTGAGGGACGGCGCCGATGGGCCCGAGGTGCACATGGTGCGCCGGCGTACGTCCATGGCCTTCGCGGGCGGCGCGTACGCCTATCCGGGTGGCGGCGTCGACCCGCGCGACGAGCACCCGGTGCGCTGGGCGGGCCCGTCACCCGCCGAGTGGGCGGCCCGGCTCGGGGTCGCGGAGGCGGCCGAGGCGCAGGCCATCGTGTGCGCGGCGGTGCGCGAGACGTTCGAGGAGTCCGGCGTCCTGCTCGCGGGCCCGACCGCCGACTCGGTCGTCGCCGACACGCGGGGCGACGACTGGGAGGCCGACAGGGCGGCCCTGGTGGCCCGTGAGCTGGCGTTCGCGGACTTCCTGGACCGGCGGGGCCTGGTGCTCCGCTCCGACCTGCTGGGCGCCTGGGCGCGCTGGATCACCCCGGAGTTCGAGCCGCGCCGCTACGACACGTGGTTCTTCGTGGCCGCCCTCCCGGCCGGGCAGCGGGCCTCCAACGCCTCGACGGAGGCCGACCGTACCGTCTGGATCCGCCCGGCGGACGCGGCTGCGGGCTACGACCGGGGCGAGCTGCTCATGATGCCGCCGACGATCGCCACGCTGAGGGCCCTGGAGCGGTACGGGACGTCCGCCGAGGCGCTGGAGGGGGCCGGGGACCAGGACCTCGGCCCCGTACTGGCTCAGGCGCGTCTGGAGGGCGGCGAGGTGGTGCTGAGCTGGCCGGGGCACGAGGAGTTCACGAAGAGGGTCGGCACGGGAGGAGGTGCGCGCGCATGACCGACGCCGCCGCGCTTCCCGGGCAGCCGCGCGGGGCCGTGGTCTCCGGCCCGGCGACGGAACGCGCCGTCAACGTCCTCGCGCCCAACCCGTCCGCGATGACGCTCGACGGCACGAACACCTGGATCCTCTCCGAGCCGGACTCGCCGCTCGCCGTCGTGGTCGACCCGGGCCCGCTGGACGAGACGCATCTGCGGCGGGTGATCGAGACGGCCGACCAGCTTGGCAAGCGCGTCGCGCTGACCCTCCTGACGCACGGGCACCCCGACCACGCCGAGGGCGCGGGGCGGTTCGCCGAGCTGACGGGAACGGCCGTGCGCGCGCTGGACCCGGCGCTGCGGCTGGGTGACGAGGGGCTGAAGGCCGGGAGGGCCGTCGAGGTCGGTGGCCTGGAGCTGCGCGTCGTACCGACCCCGGGGCACACCGCCGACTCGCTCAGCTTCCACCTGCCGGCCGACCGGGCGGTGCTCACGGGCGACACCATCCTGGGGCGGGGTACGACGATGGTGGCGCACCCCGACGGGCGGCTCGGCGACTACCTGGACTCCCTGCGGCGGCTGCGCTCGCTGACGGTCGACGACGGCGTCCACACCGTGCTGCCGGGCCACGGCCCGGTCCTGGAGGACGCCCAGGGGGCGGTCGAGTACTACCTGGCCCACCGCGCCTCCCGGCTCGCCCAGGTGGAGACGGCCGTCGAGAACGGCCACCGGACGGCCGCGGAGGTCGTCGCGCACGTGTACGCGGACGTGGACCGGTCCCTGTGGCCGGCGGCCGAGCTGTCGGTGCGGGCGCAGCTGGAGTACCTGACCGAGCACGGCTTGATCTGAGGGAGGGAGGGAGCGGAGGGGAGGGGAGGGGAGCGGGGGCGGGTCCGCCTGCGGGGGGGAACCGGCGCAGGCCCATGCTTTACGCTCCGCTTACTTCTGTGCTCCGTCCCTGGGGGGATCTTCCGTGTTCGTCCTGTCCATCCTGTTGCTCATCGCCGCCGCGGTGCTGTTCTTCGTCGCGCGCGGCACCGAACGCCGGGGCCTCAAGCTCGGCTCGGCCGGTGCGCTGATCGCCGGCCTGTTCGCCGCCGTGACCAGCTGCGTACACGTGATCAGCGCGTACGAGGTCGGCGTCCCCGTGACCTTCGGCAAGGTCGGCGCGCCCATGACGTCCGGCATGAACCTCACCTCGCCGTTCACCAACGTCACCACCTTCTCCACGCGCCCGGTCGACCTGAACCTCTCCGACAAGGACGTCGTCGAGGTCCGTTCCTCGCAGGGCGGCGTGATGTACGTGGAGGTGACCGTGAAGTGGGCGGTCACCCCGGCCAAGGCGGTCGAGCTGTACAAGCTGGCCGGCAGCGAGGAGGCGATCCAGCAGCGGCTGGTCTTCCCGGACAGCCGGGAGATCATCCGTAACGTCTTCGCCCGCCACACGAGCGAGGAGGGCTACGCCACCGCCCGCGAGCAGATCAACACCGAGATCGGCGATCTGATCAAGGAGCGGCTGGCGCCGCGCGGCATCGACGTGACGACCGTGAACCTGCGGAACGTGAAGCCGTCCGACCAGCTCCAGAACCAGATCGACCGCAAGATCCAGCAGCAGCAGGCCACCGAACGGGCGACCGAGGCCGCCCGTACGGCGAAGGCGGAGGCGGAGCGGCGCCGGATCGAGGCGGAGGGCATCGCCCGGGCCAACAAGATCCTCAACAACTCGCTGAGCGACAAGGTCCTGCTGAACCAGTGCATCGACGCCTTCAAGGAGGTGGCCGCGAAGAACCCGGTGTACGCGGTGCCGTGCGGCGGCGGCAACGGCAACCCGCTGATCGTCGACGGCACGAAGAACTGACGTACGCGGACGGCGAAGGGCCGCCCCGGTGTTCCCGGGGCGGCCCTTCCACGTAGGCGGTGCGTACTAGCGCGAGCGCTTGGCGAGCCGCTCGACGTCCAGCAGGATCACGGCGCGCGCCTCCAGGCGCAGCCAGCCGCGGCCCGCGAAGTCGGCGAGGGCCTTGTTGACCGTCTCGCGGGAGGCGCCGACGAGCTGGGCCAGCTCCTCCTGGGTCAGGTCGTGCACGACGTGGATGCCCTCCTCCGACTGCACGCCGAAGCGGCGCGACAGGTCCAGGAGCGCCCGGGCGACGCGGCCCGGTACGTCGGAGAAGACCAGGTCGGACATCTGGTCGTTGGTCTTGCGCAGGCGGCGGGCGACAGCGCGCAGCAGGGCGGTGGCGACCTCGGGGCGGGCGTTCAGCCAGGGCTGGAGGTCGCTGTGGCCGAGGCCGAGGAGCTTGACCTCGGTCAGGGCGGTCGCGGTGGCGGTACGCGGGCCCGGGTCGAAGAGGGACAGCTCGCCGATCAGCTCGCCGGGACCGAGGACGGCGAGCATGTTCTCGCGCCCGTCGGGGGACGTGCGGTGGAGCTTCACCTTGCCCTCGGTGACCACGTAGAGCCGGTCGCCCGGGTCGCCCTCGTGGAAGAGCGCGTCGCCACGGGCGAGCGTCACTTCACTCATCGAGGCGCGGAGCTCCGCGGCCTGCTCGTCATCGAGCGCCGCGAAGAGCGGGGCGCGCCGCAGAACGTCGTCCACGAGTTCTCTCCTATGTCGACCTGCTCAGGGACATTGGGTCCCATGATGCCGGACGGTAAAACAGTGCGATCAATCACAACAAGTTTGACGCACTGGTACGCGTGTCCGTACGGCAGGGCCCCCATTGGGGCGTGATCGACCAGGGCCGGGGCGAATGTCAGCGGTGGCGCTTAGGCTGGCCGGGTGTCCAATTCGCCGGTGAGAGCGCAGGTCGAGGGGGCCGGGAGAGTGTCCGGGGAACAGAATTCCGCTGTGGGCGAACACGTGTCGCCCGCGCCGAAGGAAGCCGCAAAAGTGGACAAACCGACGAAGGCGGCCAAGGCGGCCAAGACGGCAAAGGCAGCCAAGACGGTCAGGGCGGCCAAGGGGGCCGCGACCGCCGGGACGGTGAAGACCGCCGGAGCGACGAAGTCCGCGGGGGCGGCGAAGCCCGCCGTGACCGGCAAGGCGGCGGCCAAGGTCGTCAAGGCCGCCAAGGCCGACACCGCGCCGCAGAAGGCGCCGCGGCCCTGGAAGCCGGAATCGCATCTGGCGATGGTGCGCCGCGCCCGCAGGATCAACCGAGAGCTGGCCGAGGTCTATCCGTACGCCCATCCCGAGCTCGACTTCCGCAACCCCTTCGAGCTGCTCGTCGCGACCGTGCTGTCGGCCCAGACGACCGACCTGCGGGTCAACCAGACGACCCCCGCGCTGTTCGCGAAGTACCCGACGCCCGAGGACATGGCGGCGGCGGTTCCTGAGCAGCTGGAGGAGATCATCCGGCCGACCGGCTTCTTCCGCGCCAAGGCCAAGTCCCTGCTGGGCCTGTCCGCGGCTCTGCGGGACGACTTCGGCGGTCAGGTACCCGGCCGGCTGGAGGACCTGGTGAGGCTGCCGGGCGTGGGCCGCAAGACGGCGAACGTGGTCCTGGGCAACGCCTTCGGCGTCCCGGGCATCACCGTGGACACCCACTTCGGCCGGCTGGTCCGGCGGTGGAAGTGGACCGAGCAGGAGGACCCGGAGAAGGTCGAGGCGGAGATCTGCGCGATCTTCCCCAAGTCGGAGTGGACCATGCTCTCCCACCGGGTGGTGTTCCACGGCCGCCGCATCTGCCACTCCCGCAAGCCCGCCTGCGGCGCCTGCCCGATCGCACCGCTCTGCCCGGCGTACGGGGAGGGCGAGACGGACCCGGAGAAGGCGAAGAAGCTCCTCAAGTACGAAATGGGTGGCTACCCGGGCCAGCGCCTGGCCCCGCCCCCGGACTACCCGGGCCGCCCGGCGGCGCCCCTGGGTACCGGTGACGAGTGACGGAACGAATCAGTGGGTGAAACGCGTTGGGAAGCCGGGGGTGCCTATGACGCGCGCTGAAGAACACACGTACAACCGCGGGACCAACCGCCCGGCGCCGCCGGCCGGTGCCCGGCCAACCCCGTCACCCGGCATCGAACCCACTGCCCCCCGCACCCCCCACCGCCCCGCCACCCACCCGGAGAGCCCCGCCCCCCACCCGGAGCGCAGGGCTCCGCTCGCCCCCGCCCAGGTGGAACCGGCCGTCCCCGCCCACCCCCGTGGCACCGCCCCCGCCCCCTCCCGTGCCGCCGCTGCTCCCCACCCGCAGCAGACCGCCCTCGGACCCGGCCGGCCGGCGCAGGTCGCCGTGACCGAGGAGGGGCTGCCCGATTGGCTGGAGCCGGTCGCGCGGGCGGCGCGGACCGTGGCGCCCGAGCAGCTCAGCCGGTTCCTGCCGCCCGAGCGCGGTGGCCGCCAGTCCGCCGTGCTCATCCTCTTCGGCGAGGGCGACCGCGGCCCCGAGCTGTTGCTCATGGAGCGGGCCGGCAGCCTCCGCTCGCACGCCGGACAGCTGTCCTTCCCCGGCGGCGCCCTCGACCCCGAGGACGGCGACCCCGAGGCCGACGGGCTGTTGCGCGCCGCGCTGCGTGAGGCCGAGGAGGAGACGGGCCTCGATCCCTCCGGCGTACAGATCTTCGGCGTGCTGCCCCGGCTGTACATCCCCGTCAGCGGCTTCGTCGTGGCGCCCGTCCTCGGCTGGTGGCGCTCACCGAGCCCGTTCCGGGCCGTCGATCCGGCCGAGACCGCCCGGGTCTTCACGGTGCCCGTGGCGGATCTCACGGATCCGGCCAACCGGGCCACGACCGTCCACCCCAGTGGGCACCGCGGTCCGGCATTTCTGGTCGAATCGGCTCTGGTCTGGGGCTTCACCGCCGGGGTGATCGACCGGATCCTCCACTTCGCCGGCTGGGAGCGACCCTGGGACCGGGAGAAGCAGGTCCCGCTCGACTGGCGCTCATGACAGGCTGACGCTGTGCTCCGGCGGCCCCTCAGGGCCGAACGGGGCGGGTGGGGCGACCGGAGACGAATCTGCGAGGCTAATGACGGTGAACGTGCTGGACATTCTGCTGCTGGTCGCCGCCGTGTGGTTCGCGATCGTCGGGTACCGCCAAGGATTCGTCGTCGGCATCCTGTCGGTGATCGGTTTCCTCGGCGGCGGCCTCGTCGCGGTCTATCTCCTCCCGCTCGTCTGGGGGCCGCTGACGGACGACGCCAAGGTGTCGACGACCGCCGCGATCGTCGCGGTCGTCGTCGTGATCGTCTGCGCCTCGGTGGGCCAGGCCTTCACCACCCACCTCGGCAACAAGCTGCGCCGTCACATCACTTGGTCGCCCGCCCGCGCGCTGGACGCCACCGGCGGCGCCCTGGTCAACGTGGTGGCCATGCTGCTGGTCGCCTGGCTGATCGGCTCTGCCCTGGCCGGTACGTCCCTGCCCACCCTCGGCAAGGAGGTCCGCAATTCCAAGGTGCTGCTCGGCGTCTCCCGGGTGATGCCCGCCGAGGCCTCCACCTGGTTCGCCGACTTCTCCTCCGTACTGGCGCAGAACGGCTTCCCGCAGGTCTTCAGCCCGTTCGCCAACGAGCCGATCACCGAGGTCCGGGCCCCCGACCCGGCGCTCGCGGGCAGCCCGGTGGCCGCCCGCGCCAAGAGCTCCATCGTCAAGGTCGTCGGCACGGCGCCGAGCTGCGGGAAGGTCCTCGAAGGCACCGGCTTCGTCTTCGCCGAGCGCCGCGTCATGACCAATGCGCATGTCGTCGGCGGAGTCGACGAGCCGACCGTCCAGATAGGGGGCGAGGGCAGGAAGTACGACGCGAAGGTCGTCCTCTACGACTGGCAGCGCGACATCGCCGTCCTGGACGTACCGGACCTGGAGGCGAAGCCCCTCCGGTTCACGGACGCGGACGCGCGCAGCGGTGACAGCGCGATCGTCGCGGGCTTCCCGGAGAACGGCGCGTACGACGTCCGCTCGGCGCGCGTGCGTGGTCGGATCAACGCCGACGGCCCGGACATCTACCACCGCGGCGAGGTGCGCCGCGATGTGTACTCGCTGTACGCGACGGTCCGCCAGGGCAACTCCGGCGGCCCGCTGCTCACGGCGGACGGCAGGGTGTACGGGGTGATCTTCGCGAGGTCGCTGGACGACCCGAACACCGGCTACGCCCTGACGGCCGACGAGATCCGCCAGGACATCGAGCTCGGCCGGACCGCCAACCAGCAGGTCGACAGCCAGGGCTGCGCCCTCTGACGGGCGGGCGCCCGCGCCCGCCCGTGCCGGTGCGGTGCCGCTGCCGTGCCGGGGTCGCCGGGGGCGAGCGCGTGCCGGTGCGGTGTCGGGCCCCAGCACGTGCCGGAGCCTGCCGAGGCCTCGCACGTGCGGGAGCCGTGCCGGTGCGGTGCCAAGGTCGCGACGGGGCCTTGCACGTGCCGGGGCCCTGGCGCGACGCGCCCCGCACGTGCCGGAGCCGCCGGCGCCGCGTACGTGCCGGGGTCGCCGGAGGGAGCCGTGACGGGGTGGGCCTGCCGGTGCCGGCGCGTCCTTGTGCGGGCCTGCTCAGTGGGTGGGGCCAGGCGGGCCGGGCGCGACCCTGTCCAGCCGCGCCCAGCCGTGCCTAGCCGCGCGTATGCCGGAGGCGCGCCGAGACCCAGCGGGCCCGGCGGCGGAGGATACGGGGGATCCCGAGTCGGGGGTCCGGCCCCTGGCCGGGAGGCGGGCCGCTCCTCGAGGGGATCGGCGCAGAGGCCGAGCGGCGGTTCCGTGCTGAGTCAGCGTAGTCGTGCGTCCAGCCCATACCCCGACGTTTGCCCGGGCCCCAAGGTCGGTAACCGCCTTGGAGGCCGCCAATTGGCCTATGCGCCGGGCAATTGGCTGTTCGTCATACAATCTGTTCGTCGTGCAACGGTGTGACCGTCCCACATGTGGCGGCGGGACACAGCGGGCGGTCACCGGTCCGGCTCGGGGTCCTTCAGCCAGTTGATGAGTTCCGTGGAGAACGCCACCGGATCCTCCTCATGGGGGAAGTGGCCCAGGCCGTCGAACAGCCGCCACCGGTACGGAGCTTCCACGTACTCGCCCGAACCCGCCGCGCTGCGCGTCCGCATCGCAGGGTCCATCGAGCCGTGCAGGTGCAGCGTCGGAACCCGCACCGGGCGCTTCATACGGCGGTTGAACTGGATCCCGTCCGGGCGGGCCAGCGACCGCACCATCCACCGGTACGGCTCGATCGAGCAGTGCGCCGTCGACGGGATCGTCATCGCGCGCCGGTACACGTCGATCGTGTCCTCACCCGGCTCCTGGCCCGGTCCCGACCAGTCGCGGATCAGCCGCCCCACCAACGCCGCGTCATCCGCGACGAGCTGACGCTCAGGCAGCCACGGCCGCTGGAAGCCCCAGACGTACGACCCGGCGCGTGACTGCGAGAAGTCCGCCAGCATCGCCGAACGCCACCGCCGCGGGTGCGGCATCGACGAGACCGCCAGCCGGCGCACCAGCTTCGGCCGCATGACCGCCGCCGTCCACGCCAGGTACCCGCCCAGGTCGTGCCCGACCAGCGCCGCGTCCGGCTCGCCGAGCGACCGCACCACGCCCGTGATGTCGAGCGCCAGGTTCGCCGGGTCGTAACCTCGAGGCGTACGGTCGCTGCCGCCCACGCCCCGCAGGTCCATCGCGACCGCCCGGAACCCGGCGTCGGCGAGCGCGGGCAACTGGTGCCGCCACGTCCACCAGAACTGCGGGAAGCCGTGCAGCAGCAACACCAGCGGACCGTCGCCCATCTCGGCGATATGGAAGCGCGCCCCATTGGCCGCCACGTCACGATGTGTCCAGGGACCATCGATCCGTACGGGACTGCCGGTGTTGCTCTCAGGGACGGTCATGCAGACGAGCGTGCCACAACCTCGGCCTCGTCCTTGACCGGAAGGGCGGGACGAATCGGACGCCCGGCGGCCTCACGGGGATGCGGCTTGGCGTTGCCGAGCACGGCGGCCGTCCGCTTGGCCGACGCGATGGACCGCTCCGGCGGCTTGACCTTCTTGAACTTGGTCACCGCGAGCAGCGCCAGCAGCCCCGCCAGCACCAGGTAGGCGCCACCGACGATCAGGAAGGACCAGGCGAGCCCGAGCCCGAGGTTGTGGATGCCGTACGCCGCGGCGAAGCTCAGTACGGGAAGCGAGAAGAGCGCGAAGACACCCGCGACGCTGATGGCCGCACCGCCCATCACGCCGCGCTTGACGTCCTGTCGCAGTTCGGCCTTGGCCAGCGCGATCTCGTCGTGCACCAGCGCGGACATCTCGGCGGTCGCCGAGGCGACCAGCTGGCCGAGACTGCGCTCCGCACCAGGTCCACCATTGTCGGCGGGGTAGCTCATCGACTCGCTCCCTCTTCTCTCCTACAGTCCGACCTCAGATCATGCCGGACGGTCGCCGTCTGTGCGCGATCCCCCCGCCACTTCGGCCCCGTGAGCCGTCCGGGCCTCGTCGGTCGCGGCGGCCGCCTCGGCGAGTCGTCGGTGCTCGGTTGCCTTTTTCTCGTGGATCTCCGCCATGCGCAGGTGGTACGCCGGGGTGTGCTCCTCGTACACGTCCGGAATGCCGTCCATGTCGTCGTCCCGCTCCTCCTCCGCGAGCAGCGCGTGGTACTTGCGCACCCGCAGCTTCAGCAGGATCGCGGCGAGTACGGCGGCGATGAGCGAGCCCATCAGGACCGCCGCCTTGACCTGGTCGGTCAACCCCGGGTTCCCCGCGAAGGCGAGCTCGCCGATCAGCAGCGATACGGTGAAGCCGATGCCCGCGAGGGTGGCGACGGCGAACAGGTCCGCCCAGGTCAGGTCCTTGTTGAGCTCCGCCCTGGTGAAGCGGGCCGCCAGCCACGTACCACCGAAGATGCCGAAGGCCTTGCCCACCACCAGGCCCAGCACCACACCGAGGGTCTCCGGCCTGGTGAAGACATCGGCCAGCGCACCGCCACTGATGGAGACGCCCGCCGAGAACAGCGCGAAGAGCGGTACCGCGAATCCGGCCGACAGGGGCCGCACCAGGTGCTCGATGTGCTCGCCCGGGGAGTGGTCCTCGCCGTCGCGGCGGGTGCAGCGCAGCATCAGGCCCATGGCGACGCCGGCGATGGTGGCGTGGACGCCGCTGTTGTACATCAGGCCCCAGATCACCAGGGCGAGCGGGACGTACACGTACCAGCCGCGCACGCCCGTGCGCAGCAGCACCCAGAAGACGACCAGGCCAGCGAAGGCGCCGCCGAGCGCCGCGAAGTTCAGGTCGTTGGTGAAGAAGACCGCGATGATCAGGATGGCGAACAGGTCGTCGACGACGGCCAGCGTGAGGAGGAAGGCGCGGAGCGCGGACGGCAGTGAGGTGCCGATGACCGCGAGGACGGCGAGTGCGAAGGCGATGTCGGTGGCGGTCGGGACCGCCCAGCCGTCCATCGAGCCGCCCCCGCCGACATTGACCAGCGTGTAGACCAGGGCGGGGGCGATCATGCCGCAGAGTGCGGCGATCACCGGCAGGGCGGCCGCCTTCGGGTCGCGCAGCTCTCCCGCGACGAGCTCGCGCTTGAGTTCGATGCCCGCGACGAAGAAGAAGACGGCCAGCAGTCCGTCGGCCGCCCAGTGCTGGAGGGACAGGTCGAGGCCGAGGGCGGCCGGGCCCACGTGGAAGTCGCGTACGGACTCGTAACTGCCGCTGATCGGGGTGTTCGCCCAGAGGAGGGCGGCGACGGCCGCGAGCAGCAGCAGGACACCGCCGACCGTCTCGGCGCGCAACGCGTCCGCGACGTACGTCCGCTCGGGGAGCGAGAGGCGGGCGAGGAACGTGCGCCGCGCGCTGGACGCGGGCGGGGTGCTGGGGTCGCGGGGGGCGGTGGGCTCGGGCGCGGCCACGGTGGCGGACCTCCGGTCGGTTCGGCGGGCATGACGAAACGCATTGCCGACCAGACTTCCCGGCGCACCATGAGACCTGTGTTCGTTTTTTGACGCGGCTCCTACCGTACCCGGTGTACGCAAGGGCAGATCCGGCGAATGCCACTTTATGTGCGAAGAGGGCATCCGGCGCGACGCGCCGGATGCCCTCTTCGGGGCGACCGAGCCCGGTCAGTCCTCGCTGGAGGCCGTCGGCAGCTGGGACTGGATCAGATCCATGACGGACGAGTCCGTGAGCGTGGTGACGTCACCCAGCTGGCGGTTCTCCGCGACGTCGCGCAGCAGCCGGCGCATGATCTTGCCGGAACGCGTCTTGGGCAGCTCGGCCACCGGAAGGATGCGCTTGGGCTTGGCGATGGGGCCGAGCGTCGCGCCCACGTGATTGCGCAGGTCGGCGACGAGAGTGTCGTCCTCACTGGCCGTGCCGCGCAGGATCACGAACGCCACGATCGCCTGACCGGTCGTCTCGTCGGCCGCGCCCACGACCGCCGCCTCGGCGACCTTCGGGTGCGACACGAGCGCGGACTCCACCTCGGTCGTGGAGATGTTGTGGCCGGACACCAGCATCACGTCGTCCACGCGCCCGAGCAGCCAGATGTCCCCGTCGTCGTCCTTCTTGGCGCCGTCACCCGCGAAGTACTTGCCCTCGAACCGGGACCAGTAGGTGTCGATGAACCGCTGGTCGTCGCCCCAGATGGTGCGCAGCATCGAGGGCCACGGCTCGGTGAGGACCAGGTATCCTCCTCCGCCGTTGGGGACCTCGTTCGCCTCGTCGTCGACGACGGTGGCGGAGATCCCCGGCAGGGGTCGCTGCGCCGAACCCGGCTTCGTTTCGGTGACGCCCGGCAACGGCGAGATCATCATCGCGCCGGTCTCGGTCTGCCACCAGGTGTCCACGATGGGGGTCTTGCCGCCGCCGATGTTCTCCCGGTACCAGATCCACGCCTCGGGGTTGATCGGCTCGCCGACCGAGCCCAGCACCCGCAGCGACGACAGGTCGAACTTGGCGGGGATGTCGTCGCCCCACTTCATGAACGTGCGGATGGCGGTGGGAGCGGTGTAGAGGATCGTGACGCCGTACTTCTGCACGATCTCCCAGAACCGGCCCTGGTGCGGGGTGTCCGGCGTGCCCTCGTACATCACCTGCGTCGCGCCGTTGGCCAGCGGCCCGTACACGATGTACGAGTGGCCGGTCACCCAGCCGATGTCGGCGGTGCACCAGTAGACGTCGGTCTCCGGCTTGAGGTCGAAGACCGCGTGGTGGGTGTACGCCGCCTGGGTGAGGTAGCCGCCGGAGGTGTGCAGGATGCCCTTGGGCTTCCCCGTCGTACCGGACGTGTAGAGGATGAAGAGCGGGTGCTCCGCGTCGAACGCCTCGGGGGTGTGCTCGGTGGACTGGCGGGCGACGATGTCGTCCCACCAGACGTCCCGGCCCTCGGTGAAGGCGGTGTCCTGGCCGGTGCGGCGCACCACCAGTACGTGCTCCACCTGCGGGCACTTGGCGACGGCCTCGTCGATGGCCGGCTTGAGCGCGGACGGCTTGCCGCGCCGGTAGCCGCCGTCGGCCGTGATGACCAGCTTGGCGTCGGCGTCCTGGATGCGGGAGGCGACGGCGTCGGCCGAGAAGCCCCCGAAGACGACGGAGTGCGCGGCGCCGATTCGGGCACAGGCCAGCATGGCGACGGCGGCCTCCGGGACCATCGGCATGTACACCGCGACCCGGTCACCCTTGCGGACTCCCAGTTCGGTCAGCGCGTTGGCCGCCTTGGAGACCTCGTCCTTGAGCTCGGCGTACGTGATGGCCCGGCTGTCGCCCGGCTCGCCCTCGAAATGGATGGCGACGCGGTCTCCGTGCCCCGCCTCGACGTGCCGGTCCACGCAGTTGTACGCCACGTTGAGCTTGCCGTCGGCGAACCATTTGGCGAAGGGCGGGTTCGACCAGTCGAGGGTCTCGGTCGGCTCGGTGGCCCAGCTGAGCCGGCGTGCCTGCTCGGCCCAGAAGCCAAGCCTGTCCGCCTCGGCCTGCTCGTACGCGGCCGCCGTCACATTGGCGTTCGCAGCCAGCTCGGCGGGCGGTGCGAACCGCCGCTCCTCCTTCAGAAGGTTGGCCAGGCTCTCGTTGCTCACGACATCTCCCATTCCCGGGGCGTCCGATGTGTCCCAGCCCATAGCTCATCAGCCAGATGCCCGGGTGACAAGAGCTTCCAGCGGATTGGTTTAGACCTCTTGGCCGGTGTGTCGTGCGGGTATCGGCTGATGGGATGAACGGGACCAGGTGGTGAAGTGACCCCTCCTCCCCGGGCGGTGGGGAGAAGGGGCCACCGACCACCCTCACGGATGCGGCCCGCCGGAGGTTCAGGTGGCCGTCGACCGGCCCCGGGGGGCAGCTCAGGCCGACGCGCCTTCTTTGGGCGACGGGCGGGGCGCCGGCCGGGCCGGCGAGTGGGGGGTGGGGGACATGGGGACGGAGGAGGTGGCGGGCGTGTCGAAGACGCAGGAGGAGGAACGGCTCGACTTCGGATGGGCGGTCGGGGCCACCCACTGGAAGAGGGCGCCCTCCTCGTCACCAGGCGTGTCGCCCGCCCGGACGTCCGACAGGAGATAGGCCTGCGCCTCACCCACGTGGAAATACATCCCCTGCAGTTCCAGCGTGCCCTCCGCGAGCCGCCGCGCCACCGCTTCGTACGCCTTCAGATGCTCCAGTTGCTGGACCACATTGGTCAGGCACAGCTGCTCGACGGCATCGACGGGCAGCCTCCCCGCGCTGTCGCCGGACGGGCCCCCGGAGAGCCGGGCCCAGGTGCGGTGCGTGTTCTTCATCCGCTCCAGGCTCGGCATCCCGTGCCGGAGCCAGCGCCGCAGCGGCGTCTGGGGTGCGGGCTCGGACGCGTCCGCGTTGCTGCTCAGCAGGGTCTGCATCGCCCCGCAGTCCGAGTGCCCGCACACGGTGATGGACTGCACGCGCAGCACCTCCACCGCGTACTCGATCGCGGCCGCCACGGAGTCGTCCCCGCTCTCCCCGCCCGGCAGCGGCACCAGATTGCCCACGTTGCGCACGGTGAACAGGTCGCCCGGGCCGCTGGCCGTGATCATGCTGGTGACGAGCCGCGAGTCGGCGCACGTCAGGAAGAGCTGCGACGGCCGCTGGCCCTCGCGCGCGAGCCTGGCCAGCTCGTCGCGGACCAGTGGAGCGGTGTTGCGCTGGAAGGAGCTGAGCCCACTGGCCAGCTGATGGCCCTTCATGTGCCGCTTGGGCTCGGTCGTCGGGTGTTCACCGCAGTGGTGGTTGCGCCAGGGCGTCCAGGGGCGGCAGCAGGCGTGCGTGCCCGCGCCGGGCTCCGCGATCCGCACTCCGGCGCGGCCGGTCATCTCGACCTGGCCGCCCCGGGCGACATGGGACATCTGCCAGTCCTGCAAGGTCTCGTAGGCCGCGTGGTCCATGAACGATCCGTCCAACTCGACGACGGCGCTCGCCCCCTGGGGAACCTGGTGCAGTGCCCGGCTCAGCCGGGGCACGGCCAGGAAGGTCAACTGCCCCCGGACCTTGATGTGCTCGACGCCTCCCTTGGTCTCCTTGGTGATCCGTGTCCTGGTCAGCCGGTGCATGGCGACACCGCTGGCCACGACGATGCCGAGCGCCACGCCCTCCAGGATCCCGATGAGGACGACCCCGGACACCGTCACGGCGTAGACCAGCACCTCCCGGTGGCGGGTGACGCTGCGGATGTGGGTGATGCTGACCATCTGGATACCGATGACCATGACCAGTGCGGCGAGCGCGGGCAGCGGGATCAGGTCGATGAGCGGCACCAGGACGAGGGCGGCCAGCATCACCCACAGGCCGTGCAGCATCGTGGAGTGCCGGCTCACCGCGCCCGCCGACACGTTCGCCACGCTCCGTACGGCGACGCCCGCGACCGGCAGCCCGCCGAGGGCGCCGGAGACGATGTTCGCGGCCCCCTGACCGGCCAGCTCCCGGTCGAGGTTGGAACGCGGCACATGAACCGTCGTGTCCTTGCGGGCGGCCACCAGCTTGTCGACGGCCACGGCCGACAGGAGCGACTGGACGCTGGTGACCAGCGTGATGGTCAGGACGCCCACCGCGATGCCCAGGACGGGCCCGTCCGGCAGCCCGGGGAGCGCGTGGCTGCTCCAGGAGGGCAGGTCCACTCGGGGTACGCCGATCCCGGCGGCGACGGCCAGGACGGTCGCGGCGGCCACGGCGGCGAGTGCGGCCGGCGCCTTCCGCAGGCCACGTCCCACCCGCCCGGGGAGCCGCGGCCACACCAGCAGGACGATGACGGTCACCACGCTCACCGACACCGCGGCCGTGTGCAGGTCGGCCAACTGTGACGGCAGCCCGAGGACGTTGTCCACGGCGGAGCTCTGGGGCGTACCGCCGAGCACGACGTGGAGCTGGGCGAGGGCGATGGTGACGCCGATGCCGGCCACCATGCCGTGCACGATCGCCGGCGACACGACGAGGGCCGAGCGGGCCACCCGCAGCACGGACAGGGCGAGTTGGGCGAGCCCCGCGAGGACGGTGATGGCGCAGGTGGTGAGCCAGCCGTACTTCTGGATGAGCTCGGCGGTGACCAGGGTCAGCCCGGCGGCGGGCCCACTGACCTGAAGCGGTGAGCCGCCGAGCCGGCCGGCGACGATACCGCCGACGGCGGCGGCCACGAGGCCGGCCTGGAGCGGCGCGCCGGTGGCGAGTGCGATGCCGAGCGAGAGCGGCAACGCGATGAGGAAGACCGCGATCGAGGCCGAGAGGTCGGCACCCGCGATCGGGAATCGGCGCCCGCCCCCGGAGGGCGGCGGGCTGTGCGGCCGCTTGAAGCGGGGCCTCGCGGCGGCACGGAACGTACGGCCGGGACGGTCGGTGAGGCCCGTGCGGGCCGGGGTGCAGGCAGTCATGGGTTCCCGTCTCCTCCGGGGCAGCGCGGTCGCGGTACGTGCGGGTCGAACGAACGTGGGGTCGCGGCCGTGGGTCACGGCGTGCAGCGGCGGGAGTGTGCCAACTCTGTGTAAACAGATCGTAATGCAGAGTAAAGTCTCCGGCATTATTTTCGATGCAAAAGGGGCAAAGTTTCACCTCATTCGGTGATTAGTCGTTCTAGTACGGCTTGTCGTATCTTCACATCGCCTTCCGTGGTGCGACGTTGACGGTGCTCGCAGCAGAGACCTCCGTGGACCACGAGAAGGGTGGGCGGAAGATGGCCGCCACGAAGAAGACCGGCAGGCACGGGCGCGCCGCCCGCACGGGCGCCGTCCGACAGAGCCCCTCCCGCACGAGCGCCGCCCAGCGGATCGCCGTGCCCGAGACCTTCGCCTCGGGGCCGGGCCGAGCGGACACGACCGTTCCGGTGGCCGGCCGAGCGGACGTGACCGCCCTGGGAACGGGCCGCGCGGACACGACCGCTCCGGTGGCGGGCGCGGACGTGACCGCCCTGGGAACGGGCCGCGCGGACACGACCGCTCCGGGCGGAGCCGCCCTGAGCAAGACGGTCCTCGGCGGGGCCGCTCCCGTTGGCACCGTCCCGGGCTCAACGGCTGCCGTCGGCACGGTCCCAAGCGGCGCAACAGCTCCCGTCGTCACCGTGCTCGGCGGGGCGGGTCCCGTTGGTGCCGCTCGGGGAGGGACCGCTTCCGGTGGCACCGCTCTGGGCGGGGCCGGCGGGCGCCGGGGTGGCCTGGACAGTGGTGGCCGGGGCCGGGGTGGCCCCGGCAGGACGGGCCTGGGCAGGACCGGCCCGGGCGGGCGGCGGCCCGCCGGCGCGGTCGCCGTCGCGGCCGGGATCGCGGCGGTACTGGTGGCCGGGCTGGCCGGATGCACCGCCTCCGACGAGGCCGCCGAGGCGGGCGCGGCCGGCCCCAAGCGGGTTGCAGCGCCCAAGAGCGCGGTCCGGCTCATCGGCGACGGCTCGACCGCCTACACCGGCGCCCAGCCCGGGCTGCGCAAGCCGGAACGCCTCAAGCCCGGTGAGAAGCCCCCGCAGTTCGTGGTCTTCTCCTGGGACGGCGCAGGCGAGGACAGCCAGAAGCTCTTCTCGCACTTCCGCGAGGTGGGCAAGAAGTACGGCGCGACGATGACGTACTTCCTCAGCGGCGTCTATCTGCTGCCGGAGGAGAAGTCGACGCTGTACGTCCCGCCCGGCCACGCCCCCGGCCGTTCCGACATCGGCTTCAACGACACGGAGGGCATCCGCGACACCGTGCGCGAGCTGCGCGGTGCCTGGCAGGAGGGCAACGAGATCGGCACGCACTTCAACGGCCACTTCTGCGGCCCGGAGAGCGGTGTCGGCACCTGGTCGGTCGAGGACTGGAAGAGCGAGATCGCGCAGGCCAAGTCCTTTGTGAAGAACTGGAAGACGAACTCCGGACTGACGTCCGAGAAGCCGCTGCCCTTCGACTACGACACGGAACTCATCGGCGCCCGCACCCCCTGCCTGGAAGGCCGGGACAACTTCGTACGCGCCGCGAGCCAGCTCGGCTGGCGCTACGACACCAGCGGCGTCAACAACCAGGTCTGGCCCGGAAAGGACCAGGGCCTGTGGGACCTCTCGCTCCAGATGATCCCGATCCCGGGGCGGTCCTTCGAGACGCTGTCCATGGACTACAACTTCATGGTCAACCAGTCGGGGACCGCCAAGGGCGCGCCCTCCATGCACAGGTACTGGGGCAACCAGTTCCGGGACGGGATGCTCCAGGCCTTCGACCGCGCGTACAACGGCAACCGCGCCCCCCTGATCATCGGCAACCACTTCGAGTCCTGGAACGGCGGCACGTACATGCGGGCCATCGAGGAGACGATCGCCAACGTCTGCGTCCGCAGTGAGGTGCGGTGTGTGTCGTTCCGGCAGCTCGCCGACTGGCTGGACGCACAGGACCCCGTCGTCCTGGCCAAACTGCGCACCCTGAAGGTCGGTGAGGCTCCGAAGGACGGCTGGACGGCCTTCCTCGCCGCCCGGCCTTCCGCGGCACCGGCCTCCGGCGCCGCCTCACCGCCCGCCGCCGCCCGCCGTCAGGCGGGCTGAACGGCGCCCAGTCCCTCACCGAGCACGAAGCCGGGGTCGACCTGCGCCGCCAGGTCGGCCCCCGTCTTCGCGTTGCCCCAGCTCTCCGCGTTCTTCAGGTGGAAGTGCACCATCTGGCGCGTGTAGCGCTCCCAGTCACGGTGCCGGTACGAGTCCTCCGCGGCGTTCTGGAGCGACTGCAACGCCATCCGGTTCTCCGCCTCCAGCAGCTCGAAGCGCGCCGGACGGCCCTTCTCCATCGATCGGACCCAGTCCGAGTGGCCGACCGTGACGAGCAGGTCGTCGCCGATCTCCTCGCGCAGGAAGCCGACATCCTCCATCCCCTGCACCTTGTTGCCGACGACCCTCAGCGTGACACCGAAGTCGCGTGCGTACTCCTTGTACTGGCGGTAGACGGAGACGCCCTTGCGGGTCGGCTCGGCCACCAGGAACGTCATGTCGAACCGGGTGAACATCCCGGAAGCGAACGAGTCCGAGCCGGCCGTCATGTCGACGACCACGTACTCGTCGGGCCCGTCGACCAGGTGGTTCAGGCACAGCTCCACCGCGCCGACCTTCGAGTGGTAGCAGGCGACCCCCAGGTCGGACTCGGTGAACGGACCGGTCGCCATCAGCCGGATGTCGCCGTCGTCCAGGTGTACGGGGCGGGCGCACGCCTCGTAGACCGGGTTGTCCTCGCAGACGCGCAGCAGCCGTGACCCCTCACCCGGTGGAGTCGTTTTGATCATCGTCTCGGCGGACGGGATCCGCGGGTTGGAGCCGCGCAGATATTCCTTGATCAGCGGCAGGTGCGCGCCCATCGCCGGCAGCGCGGCCGCTTCTGTCTCATCGAGCCCCAGCGCGGTCCCGAGGTGCTGGTTGATGTCGGCGTCCACCGCGAGGACGGGGGCCTCATTGGCGACGAGGTGGCGGATGAAGAGCGAGGACAGCGTGGTCTTGCCGCTGCCGCCCTTCCCTACGAAAGCGATCTTCATATTCAGTAGCGTAGCGCTGAGTAGCGGGACCATTGCATGAAGTTGCCGTGATGTATGAGGAAGGCCACTCCAAGGTGGGCCCCCGGCGCCGGGCGCGTAGCCTCGCTACCTATGAGTACGAATCCCGCTGACCCCCTGGTCGCGCTGGGGGCGCTGCCCGGTGTGCCCGATGCCGTGGACTCCGTTCGCAAGGCCGTCGACCGGGTCTACGGGCACCGCGTGATGCGGCGCCGCAGCAATGAGGTGACCTCCGAGGCGGCCCTGCGCGGCGCGCGCGCCTCGGCGGCCCTGTCCGGTGCCGACTGGGCATTGGAGGAGGTGCGGCGACGCACCGATTTCGGCGGTGACGAGGAGGCGCGCACGGTCGGTGCCGCGCTACGCCTGGGCGCGGAGGCAGGGCAGTTGCTGTCCATCTGGCGGCAGTCGCCGATGCGGGTGCTGGCCCGGCTCCATCTGGTCGCGGCGGGTGATCCTGGCGGGTCGGCAGGTGCCGAGGGGGCGCCGGGTGCGGTGGCCGACTCGGTGGGGCGGCCGCGGCAGGACGGTGAGTCCGTCGACGAGCCGCTGATCGAGGCGCCGCTCCCGGACGCGACCGAGGTCGCGGGCCGGCTGGAGGGGCTGGCGGATCTGATCGTGACGGGCAGTTCGGCTCCGGCGCTGGTGACGGCGGCGGTGGTGCACGGCGAGCTGCTGGCGCTGCGGCCCTTCACCTCGTACAGCGGTCTGGTGGCGCGTGCGGCCGAGCGCATCGTGCTGATCGGCAGCGGGCTGGACCCCAAGGCGATCTGCCCGGCCGAGGTCGGTCACGCCGAACAGGGGCGCGCGGCCTATGTCGCGGCGTTCGAGGGCTACCTGTCCGGTACCCCGGAGGGCGTGGCGGCGTGGATCGCCCACTGCGGACGTGCCGTGGAACTCGGCGTCCGGGAGTCGACGGCGGTGTGCGAGGCGCTCCAGCGCGGGGCGGCATAAGGGCGGGTAAATGCTCCCGGGGGTCTCTTCGCGGTTTTGCGGGAGGCCCGTGGGCCTGGACAGGGTTGCGGCGGTACCGCTGGGCGGTACCGCCGCTGGCACGTCCGCCGAGTTACCATGCGTCCTCGATATGTGCCCATCAGGCGGGGACTTTGCCCGACGCCTGGTGCGGCTGGCCCGTAATCGACGGGTCGACGTCGCGTGGGTGCTCAGCTTCCGTGCTGTTCGGTCCGTGGGGCCTTCTTGCTCAACAGGTAATCCTTTCGGATGTCCTCGGTCTCGCGGGCCGTTAAGTCCTTTGTACTACCGTCCGGGGGGATGCGAAAGCCCTGGCTCCACTTTTTACTTTTGCTGCCGTGATGCCCGTTAAGCGGCCCTGCCTGGGGCTCTGACTGCGACGCCTGCGCATTCGTGGTGCCGGCTCAGGCCGACTGCCGACGTCGGCTGGCGTACCACACGAGACCGGCGGTGGCGGCTGCCGCACCCACCGCCGCGGCCGCCACGAGCGCGGGGCGCGGGGGCATCCGGAAGGCAGGCAGGCGCTGCTTCAGCCGGACCGGACGGTTGAAGATGAGGACCGGCCAGTCCCGCGCGGCAGCCTCGCGGCGCAGCGCCCGGTCCGGGTTGACCGTGTACGGGTGGCCCACGGCCTCCAGCATGGGCAGGTCGGTGGCCGAATCGCTGTAGGCGTAGCAGCGGGAGAGGTCGTATCCCTCTGTCTCGGCCAGTTCGCGGATCGCTTCCGCCTTGGTGGGGCCGTAGGCGTAGTACTCCACCTCCCCGGTGTAGCAGCCGTCGTCTCCGACGACCATCCGCGTCGCCACGACCCGGTCGGCCCCGAGCAGCTCGCCGATGGGTTCGACGACCTCGGCCCCGGAGGTGGAGACGATCACCACGTCCCGGCCGGCGGCGTGGTGTTCTTCGATGAGGGACGCCGCCTCGTCGTAGATGATCGGGTCGATCAGGTCGTGCAGCGTCTCGGCGACCAGCTCCCTGACCTGCTGGACGTTCCAGCCCTTGCAGAGTGCGGAGAGGTACTCCCGCATCCGTTCCATCTGTTCGTGGTCGGCGCCGCCGGCCAGGAAGACGAACTGGATGTAGGCAGTCCGCAGTACGGCGCGGCGGTTGATCAGGCCGCCTTGGTAGAAGGACTTGCTGAAGGTCAACGTCGATGACTTCGCAATGACCGTCTTGTCCAGGTCAAAGAAGGCTGCTGTGCGCGGCAAGGAGTGGTTTTCCACGAGCCCGAGCATAGGTGCCCGCCATTCGGCGTACGCTGGGGCGTGTGGGTTTGCCTGAGAAGCCTCTCGGGTACACCATGGAAGTCACGGATCGTTCGCGACCGTGCTAACCCGGTCCGGCTCCTCCCCCCCCGAGTCGGCCGGAGAGACGACCCCCGCTCTCCCCCCCGGCGGGGGTCGTCGCATGTCCGGATGCGTTTTCGCCCGTTCCTGGCGGCTCGGACCGATCATTCCGCTCTACCCTCCCTCGCCTCGGCGGGGTGTCCGCGACCCCCTTCTCGTCACTCAGCGTAGCGGAAGTGCTGCTCTGCGGAAGTCGCTGGTATGGGCTACCCGGATATTCACAACCGGCGAGTTGTCCACAGTTTTCGAGCAAGATCCACTTCTTTTCCGGAAGTCGTGCACCGTCATTCCGGCCGCGAAGTACGCGGCTGAAGGAATCGCAGATCTCTCAGCCCGCGAGGGCGGGGCGGAGCCTTGCGCACACCACACGCGAGGGCGAGTGAAGAGGCAGTCGGGGAGCGTCGGCGTATGGGCCGGGAATGAGGCGTGCGGATCGCATGCGGATCACCGCATGGATGGCGTACGGACGACCGTTCGGATGGCCTTGCGGACGACCTTGCGACGACCTTGCGGACGACCTCGCTCATGGCTGCGCTGACGACCGCGCTGATCACAGCCGATCACACGCGATTCCCGGTGAGACAGGGAAAAGGGGGCGGGATCATGGCCGGATCCATCACATCCGACCGGGCGCCGACCGTCGAGGGGCAGAGGGCCGGCCCGCTGATCGTGACCGAGGACGCGGAGCTGCTCGACGACCTGCTGCGGCTGTGTGCTGCGGCGGGCGCGCACCCGGAGGTGTACCACTCGGTGCCCGAGCGCGGATCGAGCTGGGACGCCGCGCCGCTGGTCCTGGTGGGCGACGACGCGGCCGCCCGGTGCCGTGGCGCGACACGCAGGCGTGACGTGCTGCTCGTGGGCCGTGACCAGGACGATCCCGGTGTGTGGCGACGGGCGGTGGAGATCGGCGCGGACTGTGTGCTGCGGCTGCCCGACGCCGAGAGTTGGCTCGTCGACCGGATCGCCGACGTGGTCGAGGGCGCGGGGCGGCAGGCGCTGACCGTCGGGGTCATCGGCGGGCGCGGTGGTGCCGGGGCGTCGACGCTGGCCTGCGCGCTGGCCGTCACGGCGGCGCGCGAGGGACGCCGGACGATGCTCGTGGACGGCGACCCGCTGGGCGGAGGGCTCGACGTCCTGCTGGGCGGTGAGCAGACCGAGGGGCTGCGGTGGCCGGATCT
Source organism: Streptomyces sp. NPDC000229 (assembly GCF_040300825.1). Taxonomy (NCBI): domain Bacteria; kingdom Bacillati; phylum Actinomycetota; class Actinomycetes; order Kitasatosporales; family Streptomycetaceae; genus Streptomyces; species Streptomyces sp. NPDC000229. The sequence continues at coordinate 29,082 of NZ_JBEPEL010000043.1, read as the reverse complement.
TGCCGCTTCCAAGGGCCGGGTCGCCAGTGGGGCGCTGGAGGAGTCGCTGCCTTCGCTGTGCGGGCTCCGGGTCCTCAGCTGGGACCGGGGCGACGCGGTGGCGATCACGCCGGAGGCGATGCGTTCGGTGCTGGCAGCGGCGCGCAGACGTGGCGGTGTGGTGGTCGTGGATCTGCCGCGCCGGGTCGATGAAGCCACCGCGGAGGCCTTGGCGCAGCTGGACCTGGGGCTGCTCGTCGTGCCCGCCGAACTGCGGGCCGTCGCGGGGGCCAAGCGGGTGGCCTCCGTGGTGGGCATGGTGCTGCGGGACCTGCGGGTGGTGGTACGCGGGCCGTACGCCGCCGGAGTCGACGAACAGTGGATCGCGGACGTACTGGGCCTGCCGCTCGCGGGAGAACTGCCCCTGGAACCCGGCCTGATGGCGGCGCTGGACGCGGGCGCTCCGCCGGGCGACAGCGCTCGGGGTCCGCTCGGGCGGTTCTGCGCGGCCTTCCTGGAGCGGGCGTCGGCGGAGGAGGGTGCGTCGTGACGGCGGGACTGTTGGAGGCCGTTCGGCAACGGCTCGTGGAGAGCGGCACGGAACCGACTCCGGCCGGTGTGGCGGCGGCCCTGCGTGCGCAAGGCAGGTTGCTGGGGGACGCGGAAGTACTGGGCGCGGCCGCGGAGTTGCGGTGCGAACTGGTGGGGACCGGTCCGCTGGAGCCGTTGCTCGCCGATCCGGCGGTGACGGACGTGCTGGTGTCGGCACCGGACCGGGTGTGGGTGGACCGGGGCGCCGGGCTGGAGTTGTCGGGCGTCGCCTTCCCGGACGCGACGGCGGTCCGCAGGCTGGCGCAGCGGCTGGCGGCGGTGGCGGGACGGCGACTGGACGACGCCCGGCCGTGGGTGGACGCGCGGCTCCCGGACGGGACGCGGCTGCACGCGGTGCTGCCACCGGTGGCTGTCGGTTCGACCTGCCTGTCGCTGCGGGTGGTGCGGCCCCGGGCCTTCTCCCTGGGGGACTTGACGGCCGCGGGGACGGTCCCGCCGGGTGGGGACGAGGTGCTTCGTGCACTGGTCGAGGCGAGGGTGTCGTACTTGATCAGCGGCGGTACGGGGTCCGGGAAGACGACGCTGCTCTCCACGCTGCTGGGTCTGGTGGGCGAGCGGGAGCGGATCGTCCTTGCCGAGGACTCGGCCGAGTTGATGCCTGACCACCCCCATGTGGTGCGCCTGGAGGCCCGGCCGCCGAACCAGGAGGGCGCGGGCATGGTGACGCTGCGGGACCTGGTGCGCCAGGCGCTGCGGATGCGGCCCGACCGGCTGGTGGTGGGCGAGGTGCGGGGCGCCGAAGTGTCGGACCTCTTGGCCGCTTTGAACACCGGGCACGAGGGCGGCTGCGGGACCGTGCACGCCAATACCGCCGCCGATGTGCCGGCTCGCCTGGAGGCGCTGGGGACGGCCGCGGGGCTCGACCGGGCGGCGCTGCACAGCCAGGTGGCGGCCGGGTTGTCGGTGGTGGTCCATCTCGCGCGGGACAGGGCCGGGCAGCGCCGGATCGCCGAGGTGCACGTACTGGAACGGGACGTTCAGGGGCTGGTCGCCACGGTTCCCGCGCTGCGGTGGGGAGCCGAGGGCTTTCGGTGTGAGCGGGGCTGGGAGCGGCTGCGGTCGCTGATCGGGGGTGTGCGGTGATGACAGGACAGCCGATGTACGCGGCGGTCTGCGCGGGCGCGGCGGCCTGGCTGGTGCTGGACCGGGAGAGGGGCCTGCGGCGGGCGCGGCTGCTGTTCGCGGGCGGTGATGACATGCCGGTCGCGGGGGCGTGGTCCTGGCGGCGATGGGCGCCGGTGGTCCGGGTGCGGCGGGAGTGGCTGTGCCTGGTGGTGGCGGGTGTTCTGGCGGTGTCGGCGGAGTCGGTGCTGCCGCTGGTCGCGGGGGCGTGCGCCGTCCCGGTGGTGGGGCGGCGGCTGCGGGCCCGTGAGCGCGCGCGGGAACGGGAGCGGCGGGCGGACGCGGTGATCGCCCTGTGCGGCGCGGTCGCCGGTGAACTGCGCGCCGGGTGGCAGCCCGGGCAGGCCTTGCTCTGGGCGGCCCGCACCACTGGGGCGTTGGGTGACGAGGAGGCGGCGGTCCTGGCGGCGGCGCGGTTCGGGGGCGACGTACCGGAGGCATTGCGGCGGGCGGCGCAGGAGGACGGTGCCGACGGCCTGGTGGGTCTGGCGGCCTGCTGGCAAGTGGCCGTGGACGGCGGGGCGGGTCTCGCGGCGGGTCTGGACCGTCTGGAGGCGGCGCTCAGGGAGCGGCGGGACCGGAGGGAACGGCTGCGGGCGGAGCTGGCCGGCGCCTGGGCGACCGTGGGGTTGCTGGCACTGCTGCCGGTGGTGGGACTCGCGATGGGCTGGGCGCTCGGTGCCGATCCGTTGCGGGTGCTGTTCCACACGCCGGCGGGCCTCGGCTGTCTGGCCGTGGGTGGGCTCCTGGAAGCCATGGGCCTGTGGTGGGCCGGGCGGGTCGTACGGGCCGGGGAGGAGCCGTGAGCGGGCACCTCGTCCACAGCCTGGGGGTGGCTGTGGCCCTGGTGGCCGGTGCGGCGTGGCTGGCCTGGACGGTGGCGGCCCGGCGACGGGAGGGCCGGGCGCGCCGGAGGATCGGCACGCTGCTGGGGGCGGATTGCGGGCGGCGCCGGCCCCGGCGGCCGGGGTACCGGGCGTGCGCTCGGCGATGGGCGGCGCCGGCGGGAGCTGCGATCAGCGGCTGGGTCCTGGTCGGCGGGATCACCGGGTGCGCCGTGGGTGCCGCCGCCGCGTGCGGCGTATGGAGGTGGCAGCGCCGCCCGCGGTCGGCGGGGGACGAGGACGGTGACGTGGCGCGCGGGCTTCCCCTTGCGGCGGACCTGCTGGCCGCGTGCCTGTCGGCCGGGGCGGGGCCGCGAGAGGCGGCGGAGGCCGTCGGGGAGTCCCTGGGTGGCCCGGTCGGCGACCGGCTGGCGAGGGCGGCGGCCGAGCTGCGGCTGGGCGGTGAACCGAGCGAGGTGTGGGGCCGGTTCGGTGAAATACCGGGCGCCCGGCCGCTGGCGCGCTGCCTGGAACGGGCGAGTGCCTCGGGAGCTCCGGCGGCCGAAGCGGTGTCCCGGCTGGCCGCCGGGCTGCGAGCGGACCAGGCACGGCGGGCCACGGCCCGCGCCCAACGGGCGCAGGTGCTGATCACCGCCCCGGTGGGGCTCTGCTTCCTGCCGGCGTTCCTCGCGGTCGGGGTGGCGCCGGTGGTCATCGGGCTGGCAAGCGAACTGCTGTGACGGATCGACATCTCATGGGGGTTGGTATGGGAAACCGGATGGTGAAGGCATTGATGGCCCGGGTGCGTCGGGCCGGGCTGCGCGGAGACGTGGGAATGAGCACCGCCGAGTACGCCATGGGGACGCTGGCTGCGTGTGCCTTCGCGGCCGTGCTCTACAAGATCGTCACGAGTGACGTCGTGTCGGGCGGGCTGCAGTCACTGATCGGGAGGGCGCTCGATGCCCCGTTCTGAGGCCGGCGGCGACCGCGGGTCGGTGACCGCCGAGGCGGCCACGGTCCTGCCGGCGCTGGTGCTGTTCACGATGGCGCTCGTGTGGGCCCTGATGGCGGCCGCCGCGCAGATCCAGTGCGTGGACGCGGCGCGGGCAGGGGCACGGGCGGTGGCTCGTTCCGAGCCGCGTGCGGACGCGGTGGCGGCCGCCCGGTCGGCCGCGCCGGGCGGCGCCCGCGTGGCGGTGGAGCGGACGGGAGACCTGTGGCGGGTGCGGGTCGAGGCGCCGGCCCCTGGCCCCGGCTCGCTGCGCCTGACACTCCGCGCGGAGGCGGCCGCCCTGGCCGAGGACACCGTGGGAGTCACGCCATGACCGGCACCTCCCCGGCGTCAGGGCCGGGGCCGGCTCCAGGAGCGGGACCGGGGACGGATCCCGGGTCGGCTCCAGGGGCGGGACTCGGGATGGCTCCCGGGGCGGGCGTCGGGGCGGCACCTGTGTCGGGTCCGGGGCAGAGCCTCGGGTCGGCCCGCGGGGCGGCGTCCTTGCCGGCTTCCGGGGTGGGTCCGGGGCTGGGGTCGCGTCCCGGCACAGCGCCCCTGCCGGGGCCCGGGGCGGGCTGCTCGGGGCGGGGTGGGGACCGCGGGTCGGCGACGGTGTGGGTGGCGATGGCGGCCACCGTGATGTGCGCCGTCTTCGCGGCGGTCCTCGCGCTGGGGCAGGCGGTGGCCGCCCGGCACCGGGCGGGGGGTGCCGCGGATCTGGCGGCGCTCGCCGCGGCGGACAGGGCACTGTGGGGCGCTGCCGACGCGTGCGAGGCGGCCGTTCGGGTGGCACGGGCGCAGGGTGCGGAGGTGGTGCGGTGCACGGTGCGCGGTGAGATCGCGGAGGTGACGGCTCGGGCCCGGTTCGGGCCGTACGCGCCGGCGGTCAGGGCGCGGGCGGGCCCTCCTGGGGCGCTTCCTGGGCTCCCCGCAGCAGTTCCGTGAGGAGGCGGACGGCGCCCCGCTTGTGCAGTGGGTCGTTGCCGTTGCCGCACTTGGGCGACTGGATGCACGAGGGGCAGCCTGCCTCGCATTCGCAGGACGCGATGGCGTCACGGGTGGCGGTGAGCCACTCTCGGGCGGTGTGGAAGGCACGTTCGGCGAACCCGGCGCCGCCCGGGTGGCCGTCGTACACGAAGACCGTCGGGAGCAGTGTGTCCGGGTGGAGCGGGATGGACACTCCGCCGATGTCCCAGCGGTCGCAGGTGGCGAAGAGCGGCAGCAGGCCGATGGACGCGTGCTCGGCGGCGTGCAGGGCGCCGCCCAGCTGCTCCGGATTCACCCGGGCGGCGTCCAGCTGGTCCTCGGTGACGGTCCACCACACGGCGCGGGTGCGCAGGGTGCGCGGCGGGAGGTCGAGTTTCGTCTCGCCGAGCACCTCGCCGGTGATCAGACGGCGGCGGAGGAAGGAGACGACCTGGTTGGTGACCTCGACGGACCCGTAACACAGGCGCCCGTCGCCCCAGGGGACCTCGGTGTCGGTCTCCAGTACGGAGATGGCGGTGGTGTCGCGGGCGGTGGTGGAGTACGGCGGGTTGGCCTCCTCGACGAGGGCGACCGAGTCCTTCAGGTCCAGCTGCTTGACCAGATACGTCCGACCCATGTGGAGGTGGACGGCACCTTCGTGGACGGCGGCATGGGAGGCCGGCTCGTCGACCGTGCCCAGCAGCCGGCCCGTGCCGGCCTCGACGATCCGGACGGGGCTACCGCCCTCGCCACGGATGTCGGTGAGGTCGGCGGCGCGTTCGCGGCGGGTCCAGTACCAGCCGGACGCACGCCGCCGCAGCAGCCCGGCCGACTCGAGCTGGGGCAGCAGCTCGGGGACGGCGGGGCCGAACAGGGGCAGATCGGCATCGGTGAGCGGCAGTTCCGCCGCCGCCGCGCACAGATGGGGGGCGAGGACGTACGGGTTGTCGGGGTCCAGGACCGTCGACTCGACCGGTTGGCGGAACAGCGCCTCCGGGTGGTGGACGAGGAAGGTGTCCAGCGGGTCGTCGCGGGCGACGAGCACCGCGAGCGCCCCCTGCCCGGAGCGTCCGGCGCGGCCCGCCTGCTGCCACAGCGAGGCCCGGGTGCCCGGGTAGCCGGCGATGACCACGGCGTCCAGGCCTGACACGTCGATGCCCAGCTCCAGGGCGGTCGTGGCGGCCAGCCCGAGGAGTTCACCCGAGTGCAGGGCCCGCTCCAGGGCCCGGCGCTCCTCGGGCAGGTAGCCCCCCCGGTAGGCGGCGACCCGGGCGGGCAGCGAGCGGTCGACCTCCGCGAGGCGCTCCTTGGCGATGACCGAGATCAGCTCGGCACCGCGCCGGGAGCGTACGAAGGCGACCGACCGGACGCCCTGGACGGTCAGGTCGGTCAGGAGGTCGGCGGTCTCGGCGGTGGCGGTGCGGCGTACCGGGGCACCCTGCTCGCCCCGGAGCTCGGTGAGCGGCGGCTCCCACAGGGCGAAGACCAGCTCCCCGCGCGGCGAGGCGTCGTCGGCGACCTCGCGCACGGGCAGGCCGGTCAGCCGCCCGGCGGCGAGGGCCGGCTCGGCGGCGGTCGCGGAGGCGAGGAGGAAGACGGGGGAGGAACCGTAGCGGGCGCAGACGCGGCGCAGGCGGCGCAGCACCTGGGCGACGTGGGAGCCGAAGACGCCCCGGTAGGTGTGGCACTCGTCGATGACCACATAGCGCAGGGCGCGCAGGAAGGAGGACCAGCGAGGGTGGGAGGGGAGTATGCCCCGGTGAAGCATGTCCGGGTTGGTCAGTACGTAGTTGGCGTACTGGCGGACCCACTCACGCTCCTCGACGGGCGTGTCCCCGTCGTACACCGCGGGCCGGATCCGGTTGCCCAGCGGGGCGGCGAGGGCCTTGACCGAGCGTCGCTGGTCGGCGGCGAGCGCCTTGGTGGGGGCGAGGTACAGGGCGGTGGCGCCACGGCCATTGGGTGCCTCGGAGCCGTCCAACAGGGTGGACAGCACCGGCGCCAGATAGGCGAGGGACTTGCCGGACGCGGTACCGGTGGCGATGACGACCGACTCGCCGTCCAGGGCGTGCTCCGCGGCGGCCGCCTGGTGGGCCCAGGGGTGCTCGATGCCCGCCGTATGGATGGCGTTGATCACTTCTGGCCGCATGCGATCGGGCCAGACTGCATGCCGACCCGCTCTTGGGGGCAGGTGCTCCGTATGAGTGATGCGCGCAGCCCGGTTCGCCCCCGCGGCGAGCCGGTCGAGGACCGTACCGGGGGAGGGGCGGGTGTCCCCGATCTCGGGAGGGCGACTGGGGCGGTGATTCATGGCCATCGGCACCGAGTGTGTCACCGGCGTGACGGACAATGCTCCCAAGGCGTCGTGCATGGCTGCTGGTAAGTGATTGAATGCCATCGCGGCTGGCGATCCGTCCCCTGGCTCCGTCCGGAGAACCCGAGGGGCGACCGCTCGATAGCAAGGTGCTGGAGGATCCGTGGACCTGTCCCTGTCGACTCGCAATGTGTCCGGCCCTGGTGGCGACCGTACGGTCGTCGAGGTCGGTGGCGAGATTGATGTGTATACCGCGCCCAAGCTGCGCGAGCAGTTGGTCGAGTTGGTGAATGACGGCAGCTACCACCTGGTCGTCGACATGGAGGGCGTGGACTTCCTCGACTCGACCGGCCTCGGCGTGCTGGTGGGCGGCCTGAAGCGCGTGCGCGCGCATGAGGGATCGCTGCGCCTGGTCTGCAACCAGGAGCGCATTCTCAAGATCTTCCGGATCACCGGTCTGACGAAGGTGTTCCCGATCCACACCACGGTGGACGAGGCCGTGGCGGCCACCGACTGAGTCGGTCCGCACCGGTCGGATCCGCCGCCGAGGCCGGCCCGTCCGGCGTCGGCGGGCTTCGTCGGCTACGGTCCGCTCGGCTCGCTCGGCTCCGGCCGGGCGCGGGGTCGTCGGTCCGGACCCTTCGCGGGGTCTCGCCCGGGCCGGTTTCCCGGCAGATGCCGGGACACGGCCGAGGGCTGGACCAACGGTCCGGACCGGTCGTCCGGGTCGGTTCGGACGAACCGTCCGGACCACCCGTCGGGACCAACCGTCCGACCCGTCGTTCGGACCGGTCCGGACGCGGTCGGGAGCCGGCCGCGGCCGACCGGAGCCGGTGCGGTCGGTCGCAGGTCCGGCCGGTGACCGGCCGACCGGAGCGTCCGGGAGGAAGAGCAGGGTGCCGGGCGTCCAGCCCGGTCCTCTGAGAGGCACGCTCGCACGTCGAGGGGGACCGCATGGCCACCGTTGAACTCCGCTTCAGTGCCCAGCCCGAGCACGTCAGGACCGCCCGTCTGGTGGCGGCCGCCGTGGCGCGCCGGGCCGGGGTCGACGAAGCCGTGCTGGACGAGGTCAGGCTCGCCGTCGGTGAGGCGTGCTCCCGCGCCGTGGGGCTGCACCGCAGCAACCATGTGACCTCCCCGATCCGGGTCGTGCTGACCGAGGAGGAGAAGACGTTCTCCATCGAGGTCGGTGACGCGGTGCCGGGTGCGGGCGTCGCGGCGGCCGACGCCGCCGGGGTGCCGGGGTCACGTGAGGCCGCGCCCGCCGAGGAGTTCGACGACGCGGAGGGCGAGGACGAGATGGGCCTCGCGGTCATCACGGGTCTCGTCGACGACGTCGAAGTGTCGGCCGGTGAGGCGGGTGGCGTCATCCGGATGACCTGGCCGACGAATCCTGCCGCAGTGCTCCCCTGACCCCCGTACCAGTCACATGGAAGGCCCTGCTGAGCAGGGCCTTTTTGTATTTCCTAGATCGCCCCACCGGGCGTCAATGGTTTAAAGTCGTTACTGCTTTCGAGTGGATTTCTTGCATCGCGCATTTGCCGACTGGCAAGCAGAGGTCAATTCTGTTCTACGGCGCTCTGTTTTGATCAGGTTCTGCTCCCTACAATCCGTCCACGTCTTGAGCTCTTCTGACGTCAAGGAGGACGAATGGCGGGGCTCTTCACCACACAAGTGTCCGACCACCCGACTTCTCTCGCGGCCGCGGTTCTCACCGATGACAACCGGATCATCGTGGTCGTCATCGCGGCCGTGGCCCTGGCCGCACTGATCGTCGCCCAACTGCTCGTTCGACAGGTGCTGGCGGCCGGTGAGGGCACCGCCGCCATGAAGAAGATCGCGGCGGCCGTCCAGGAAGGCGCGAACGCCTATCTGGCCCGTCAGCTGCGGACCCTCGGCATCTTCGCGGTCGTCGTGTTCTTCCTGCTCATGCTGCTGCCCGCGGACGACTGGTCGCAGCGCGCCGGACGATCACTGTTCTTCCTGGTGGGCGCCCTTTTCTCGGGGGTCACCGGTTACCTCGGCATGCGTCTTGCCGTACGGGCGAATGTGCGCGTGGCGGCAGCCGCGCGTGAGGCAACTCCCGCCCCCGGAGAGCCGCAGAAAGATCTGACGACCGTCTCGCACAAAGCGATGAAGATCGCTTTCCGTACGGGTGGCGTGGTCGGAATGTTCACGGTGGGCCTCGGCCTGCTCGGCGCCTCCTGCGTGGTTCTCGTCTATGCGGCCGACGCACCCAAGGTGCTGGAAGGTTTCGGCTTGGGCGCCGCGCTCATCGCGATGTTCATGCGTGTGGGCGGCGGCATCTTCACCAAGGCCGCGGACGTCGGCGCCGACCTCGTCGGCAAGGTGGAGCAGGGCATCCCCGAGGACGACCCGCGCAACGCCGCCACCATCGCCGACAACGTCGGGGACAACGTCGGCGACTGCGCGGGCATGGCCGCCGACCTCTTCGAGTCGTACGCCGTGACCCTGGTCGCCGCGCTGATCCTCGGCAAGGCGGCGTTCGGAGACCTCGGTCTCGCCTTTCCCCTGATCGTGCCGGCGATCGGCGTGGTCACCGCGATGATCGGCATCTTCGCGGTCGCCCCGCGGCGCGCCGACCGCAGTGGGATGGCCGCGATCAACCGCGGGTTCTTCATCTCCGCCGTGATCTCGCTCGCCCTGGTGGCCGTCGCGGTCTTCGTCTACCTCCCCTCCTCGTTCGCCGCCCTCGAAGGCGTCACCGAGGCGGCCATCAGGACGCACGGCGGCGACCCGCGCATCCTCGCGCTGGTGGCGGTCGCGATCGGCATCGTGCTGGCCGCGCTCATCCAGCAGCTGACCGGCTACTTCACCGAGACCAGCCGGCGCCCGGTCAAGGACATCGGAAAGTCCTCCCTGACCGGACCCGCCACGGTCGTTCTCGCCGGCATCTCCATCGGCCTGGAGTCCGCCGTCTACACCGCGATGCTGATCGGCCTCTCGGTGTACGGGGCGTTCCTGCTCGGCGGTACGTCGATCACCCTGGCGCTGTTCGCCGTGGCCCTGGCCGGCACCGGCCTGCTCACCACGGTCGGCGTCATCGTCGCCATGGACACCTTCGGCCCCGTGGCCGACAACGCCCAGGGCATCGCCGAGATGTCCGGCGACGTCCAGGGCGCGGGCGCGCAGGTCCTCACCGACCTGGACGCCGTCGGCAACACGACCAAGGCCATCACCAAGGGCATCGCCATCGCCACGGCCGTACTGGCGGCGGCCGCGCTCTTCGGCTCGTACCGGGACGCGATCGCCACGGCCGTACGCGACGTGGGGGCCAGGGCGACCGAGATGAACCTGACCATGGACATCTCCCAGCCCAACAACCTCGTCGGGCTGATCTTCGGTGCCGCCGTCGTCTTCCTCTTCTCCGGGCTGGCGATCAGCGCGGTGTCGCGGTCGGCAGGAGCGGTGGTCTACGAGGTGCGCCGGCAGTTCCGCGAGCACCCCGGGATCATGGACTACAGCGAGAAACCGGAGTACGGGCGCGTCGTCGACATCTGTACCAAGGACGCCCTGCGCGAACTGGCCACCCCCGGCCTGCTCGCCGTCATGGCGCCCATCGCCGTCGGCTTCACGTTCGGGGTGGGCGCCCTCGGGTCGTTCCTCGCGGGCGCCATCGGCGCCGGCACCCTGATGGCCGTCTTCCTCGCCAACTCGGGAGGCGCCTGGGACAACGCCAAGAAGCTCGTCGAGGACGGCCACTACGGCGGCAAGGGCAGCGAGGCGCACGCCGCCACCGTCATCGGTGACACGGTGGGTGACCCGTTCAAGGACACCGCCGGCCCGGCCATCAACCCGCTGCTGAAGGTGATGAACCTGGTCGCGCTGCTGATCGCGCCCGCGGTCGTCCAGTTCAGCTACGGCGACGACGCCAGCGTGGGCGTCCGGGCGGTGGTGGCGACGATCGCGATCGTCATCATCATCGGCGCGGTGTACGTGTCCAAGCGGCGTACGGTCGCCATGGGTGACGAGGACAACAACACAGCCGGGCGGGTCGCCAGCAAGGCGGCCACCTTGTAACACCTGCACCTGGTGCAACACCTGGTCAGCTCACGGGCGGGCGGAACGCAGTGACGTTCCGTCCGCCCGTTCGGCTCACCGGGCGGTGAGCCTTATCTCTCGATTCCCTCTTGATGCAAATGGTTGTAAAAGCGTACGAAACCGTCACACGACATGCGAATGTCGCCCACTTGGCGTGTATGTTCCGGGGCCGAGAGCCTTGGAAGGGACCAAACCGGTGAACAAGAAGCTTGCGGCCGCACTGTCCAGCGGTGCGGTACTGGTGCTCGCGCTGTCGGGCTGCAGTGACGACGACGGCGGCGGCGACAACAAGGTGGACGCCTGGGCCAAGAAGGTGTGCGACCAGGCGCAGCCGCAGATCCAGAAGCGGGCCAACGCCCAGCAGACCATCATCTCGACGGCGGCGGACGGCAAGCCCGCCGACATCCAGGCCGCCGACTCGAAGGCCTTCCGGGACATCGCCGACGCGGACAAGGCGCTCGCCAAGGCGGTGCAGGACGCCGGCGCACCGCCCGTCGACAACGGCGAGAAACTCCAGCAGGACGCGGTGAAGGAGCTCAACGCCACGGCCGCGGCGTACGAGGGCCTCAAGAAGCAGGTGGACGCGCTCGACCCGAGGAACCAGCAGAAGTTCGCCGAAGGGCTGCAGGGCGTCGCGGAGGGCCTGAAGAAGATCGAGAAGATGGACCAGGACGCGCTGGCCAAACTGCAGTCCGGCCAGCTCGGTCAGGCGATGGCCAAGCAGCCCGGCTGCCGCAAGGCCGAGGCGTCGGTCTCGCCGACCATCCCGCCGGCCAAGCCGGGCCCGGCCGCGTCCGCTTCGGCGAGCAAGTCCGCCAAGCCGGCCCAGTCGGCGTCGTCCTCGTCCTCGGCCACGGCCTCGGAGTAAGGACCGCGGCCACCCGAGTAAGGACTTCGGCCTCCGCGTGAGAACTGCGGCCCGGTTCCCGTGTCCGGGGGCCGGGCCGTGTGTCGATTGTCAGTGGCGGCGGTCACAATGGGCAGGTGAGTACGACCAGCCTTACCGCCACCCTCCCGGTGCCCGACCGCGCCGACCGCCTCCGTGACGCCCTGCTCGCCGCCGACTTCACCGCCGACGGTCTGCTCGAGCTGCTCGGCGCATCCGCCTACGCCGCGCTCGCCCGCAGTGAGACGGTCCCCGCCCTGCGCGCCACCCGTGCGGACGGCCCGCTCGCCACGCTCGTCCGGCTCTTCCTCCTCCAGCGACGCGTGCCGCACGAACGGGCGCGCGCCGTGCTGCCGCTGGACGAGGCCCTCGCCGACGGATGGGTCGTGGAGGACGGCGGCGAGATCCGCGCCACGGTGGACGTACGGCCGTACGGCGGTCCCGAGGGCCAGGACTGGTTCATCGTCTCCGACCTGGGGTGCGCCGTGGGCGGCGCGTCCGGGGCGAGCGGCCGCGGCGAGGGCGTGGTCCTCGGCGTGGGCGGCGCGTCCACCACGCTCGCCGGGATCACGGTCCGTACGCCCGTCGCCTCCGCCCTGGACCTGGGCACGGGCTCCGGCATCCAGGCGCTGCACGCCGCGCAGCACGCCACACGCGTGACGGCGACGGACCTGAACCCGCGGGCGCTGGAGTTCGCCCGGCTCACGCTCGCGCTGTCCGGGGCGCCGGAGGCCGACCTGCGCACCGGTTCGCTGTTCGAACCGGTGGCGTCGGAGACGTACGACCTGATCGTGTCGAACCCGCCGTTCGTGATCTCTCCCCTGGCCTCCGGCACGGGGGGCCCCGGCGCCCGGCTGACCTACCGGGACGGCGGGATGGGCGGGGACGATCTGTGCCGGTCGCTCGTTCAACAGGCGGGGGAGCGGCTGAACGAAGGCGGGTTCGCGCACTTCCTCGCCAACTGGCAGCACGTGGAGGGCGAGGACTGGCAGGAGCGGCTGCGTTCCTGGGTGCCGCGCGGCTGCGACGCCTGGATCGTGCAGCGCGAGGTGCAGGACGTGACGCAGTACGCCGAGCTGTGGCTGCGGGACGCGGGGGACCACCTGCTGGACCGGCAGGAGTACGAGGCGCGGTACGAGGCGTGGCTCGGCGAGTTCGAGGAGCGGAGGACCAAGGCGGTCGGCTTCGGCTGGATCACGCTCCGCAAGTCCGGCGCGGAGGAGCCGTCCATCGTCATCGAGGAGTGGCCGCACCCGGTGGAGCAACCGCTCGGCGAGACGGTGCGGGCGCACTTCGCACGCCAGGACTATCTGCGGACGCGCGACGACGCGGCGCTGCTGGCCGACCACTTCGTACTGGTACCGGAGGTGATGCAGGAGCAGGTCGGGCTGCCGGGCGCGGAGGATCCGGAGCACGTGGTCCTCCGGCAGAACCGAGGCATGCGCCGCGCCACCAAGGTGGACGCCGTCGGCGCGGGCTTCGCCGGCGTCTGCGACGGAACGCTCAGCGCCGGGCGGATCCTGGACGCCATCGCCCAGTTGATGGGTGAGGACCCGGTGCTGCTGCGGGACCGTACCCCGCAGGCGATCCGGCTCCTGGTGGAGGAAGGGTTCCTGGAACCGGCGACGGGGGTGTGACGGCGGGCGAGTCCGCCCCTCGACGCTCCTAGTGCCCAGGGCGGCCTGTCGCGACGGTGGCCGCCTCCTCCTACAAGGTGATCGACCGGGGCGGTGATCACCCCCGTTCGCGGCGGCCCCCGCGTGCCCCCCCCCGTTCGCGACGGGCCCCGCGTGCCCCGGTCGCGGCAGCCGGCCTGCGATACCCGGGGGAGCCGTGCGGCAGGCGGGGCCCGTGGTCTGCCGGATCGACCGTCGCGGTGCGGGCGACTCCGCGCCAAGGGCGGCCCGGCCCGGCCCCGGGCACTGATCAGGCTCCGGGGTCGGCCCCGCGCCCGTGTCGGCGGCTGCGACGCTCTGAGGCCGGCTCGGCGCGTCCCGGCGCCGCGTGGGTGAACCCGCGGCGTGTCTCCCGTGCCGTTCACCCGCAATTCGCGCTCACGACGCCCGGAGGTGTCAGCCTCGGCCTCGGGGCAACCAGGGGATCACCGAGGAACGGGGTACGAACATGGAGAGCGGACCGGCCATCTTCGCCGGCACGGCGTTCACGCTGTTCGGTGCGGGGCTGCTGCTGTGGACCGCGACACGTGCGCTGCACCGGGCGCCGGTGGCGCTGGGAGTGAGCCCGATGGCGGCGATCACGTTCGCGACCTCGATGGGAGCCGCTTTCCTGATCCTCGGGGTGTGGTGTTTCGGCCGTCTCTGACCGTGCGGCGGAATAGGGGGCTCCGGGTCGGGAAGAGACCCTGAAGGGAGTCCGGGCGGCAGGAATGCCCGGACTCGGGTTACCGTTCGAGTGGCCGTTGCGGTCTTTTGCCGTTTGACACGGGGGCGGGTTGTACCGTCACACTCCGCAGCGACAGCAGCGTCAGAGCACAGCGTCACAGCGCCACCGCAGTGGGCAGTGGGCAGTGCGCAAGGAGTGCACGCGGTGGGACCACACCGCGCGGCACGTGCCACCGAGCGTCGACCGGAGAGAAGAGCGAAGTTGTCCCCGACCAGCGAGACCGCACAGGGCGGCCGCCGACTCGTCATCGTCGAGTCGCCTGCCAAGGCGAAGACGATCAAGGGCTACCTCGGCCCCGGCTACGTCGTCGAGGCGAGCGTCGGGCACATCCGCGACCTCCCCAACGGCGCCGCCGAGGTGCCCGAGAAGTACACCGGCGAGGTACGCCGCCTGGGCGTGGACGTCGAGCACGACTTCCAGCCCATCTACGTCGTCAACGCCGACAAGAAGGCCCAGGTCAGGAAGCTCAAGGAGCAGCTGGCCGAGTCCGACGAGCTCTTCCTCGCCACCGATGAGGACCGCGAGGGCGAGGCCATCGCCTGGCACCTCCTGGAAGTCCTCAAGCCCAAGGTCCCCGTCCACCGGATGGTCTTCCACGAGATCACCAAGGACGCGATCCAGGCCGCCGTCGCCAACCCGCGCGAGCTGAACAAGCGCATGGTCGACGCCCAGGAGACCCGCCGTATCCTCGACCGCCTCTACGGCTACGAGGTCTCGCCGGTCCTGTGGAAGAAGGTCATGCCCCGGTTGTCGGCCGGCCGTGTGCAGTCCGTCGCCACCCGCCTCGTCGTCGAGCGGGAGCGCGAGCGCATCGCGTTCCGCTCCGCCGAGTACTGGGACCTGACCGGCACCTTCGCCACCGGCCGCACCGGTGACTCCTCCGACCCGTCGAACCTCATCGCCCGCCTGGCCACGGTCGACGGCCGCCGCGTCGCACAGGGCCGCGACTTCGGCCCCGACGGCCGGCTGAAGGCGTCCTCCGGCCAGGTGCTGCACCTGGACGAGGCGAACGCCCGCGCCCTGGCCGCGGCACTCGCCGACACGTCGTTCAGCGTCCGCTCCGTCGAGTCGAAGCCGTACCGCCGCTCCCCGTACGCGCCCTTCCGCACCACCACCCTCCAGCAGGAGGCCAGCCGCAAGCTCGGCTTCGGTGCCAAGGCGACCATGCAGATCGCGCAGAAGCTGTACGAGAACGGCTTCATCACGTACATGCGTACGGACTCGACCACCCTGTCCGACACCGCCGTCGCCGCGGCCCGGGCCCAGGTCACGCAGCTCTACGGAGCCGACTACCTGCCGGACAAGCCGCGCGTGTACGCCGGCAAGGTCAAGAACGCGCAGGAGGCGCACGAGGCGATTCGCCCTTCGGGTGATCGTTTCCGCACACCCGCGGAGACCGGCCTGACCGGTGACCAGTTCAAGCTGTACGAACTGATCTGGAAGCGGACCGTCGCCTCCCAGATGAAGGACGCCGTCGGAAACTCCGTCACCGTCAAGATCGGCGGCCGGGCGAGCGACGGCCGGGACGCCGAGTTCAGCGCGTCCGGCAAGACGATCACCTTCCACGGCTTCATGAAGGCGTACGTCGAAGGCGCCGACGACCCGAACGCCGAGCTCGACGACCGTGAGCGCCGGCTGCCGCAGGTCGCCCAGGGCGACGCGCTGACCGCCGAGGAGATCACGGCGGACGGCCACGCCACCAAGCCGCCGGCCCGCTACACCGAGGCCTCGCTGGTCAAGGAGCTGGAAGAGCGCGAGATCGGCCGCCCGTCGACGTACGCGTCGATCATCGGCACGATCCTGGACCGCGGGTACGTCTTCAAGAAGGGCACGGCCCTCGTCCCCTCCTTCCTCTCCTTCGCCGTCGTCAACCTGCTGGAGAAGCACTTCGGCCGGCTCGTCGACTACGACTTCACCGCGAGGATGGAGGACGACCTCGACCGCATCGCGCGCGGTGAGGCACAGGCCGTGCCGTGGCTGAAGCGCTTCTACTTCGGCGAGGGCGACGGCGCGGCCGGCGGCGCCGCCGAGGCCGGAAACGGCGACGGCGACCACCTGGGCGGCCTGAAGGAGCTGGTCACCGACCTGGGCGCGATCGACGCCCGCGAGATCTCCTCCTTCCCCATCGGCAACGGCATCGTGCTGCGCGTCGGCCGCTACGGCCCGTACATCGAGCGTGGCGAGAAGGACACGGAAGGCCACCAGCGCGCCGACGTTCCGGAGGACATGGCCCCCGACGAGCTGTCGGTCGAGCTGGCGGAGGAGCTGCTGGCCAAGCCGAGCGGCGACTTCGAGCTCGGTACGGACCCGGCGACCGGCCACCAGATCGTCGCCAAGGACGGCCGCTACGGCCCGTACGTCACCGAGATCCTCCCCGAAGGCACTCCGAAGACCGGCAAGAACGCGGTGAAGCCGCGCACGGCCTCGCTCTTCAAGTCGATGTCCCCCGACACGGTGACCCTCGAGGACGCGCTGCGTCTGATGTCGTTGCCGCGCGTGGTGGGCACCGACGCCGAGGGCGTCGAGATCACCGCCCAGAACGGCCGCTACGGCCCGTACCTGAAGAAGGGCACGGACTCGCGGTCGCTGGAGAACGAGGAGCAGCTCTTCACCATCACGCTGGAGGAGGCTCTGGCGATCTACGCCCAGCCGAAGCAGCGTGGTCGCGCCGCCGCCAAGCCCCCGCTGAAGGAGCTGGGCACCGACCCGGTCAGCGAACGCCCGGTGGTCGTCAAGGACGGCCGCTTCGGGCCGTACGTCACGGACGGCGAGACGAACGCGACGCTGCGGACCGGCGACAGCGTGGAGACGATCACGCCGGAGCGCGGGTACGAGCTGCTGGCGGAGAAGCGGGCGAAGGCCCCGGCGAAGAAGACGGCCAAGAAGGCGGCGGCCAAGAAGGCGCCGGCGAAGAAGACCGCCGCGAAGAAGACGACGACGGCCAAGAAGACGGCCGCGAAGACGACGACGGCGAAGAAGACCACGACGGTGAAGAAGACGGCCGCGAAGAAGACGGCCTCCAAGGCCACTGCGTCCAAGGCCTCGTCCGCCTCGTCGGAAGACTGATCCGGGAAGCCCCCGCGCCGCAGTGCTTGCGCGCGGGGGTCGGCCCACCGCCGTGACGGCCGGGTGCGTTCCCGTGGTCGTACGCCAGGGGCGTCGGCCGCGCGGCGCCGGCGGGCAGCCGGGCTCGACCCCACCCTGGTCCCGGCGTCGTACACCAGGGCCCCGGCGCCCTTGGCACAGCTCCCGGCACGGCCCCCCGGCCAGCCGGGCGGGCCGGCAGGCGCCGCCCCTTGTGCGCGGAAGGCGCCGACCGGACACCGTCCCGGGGCCGAGGTCCCGCGTTTGTGCGGGATGGGGACGACTGGGTGTCATCCCCTCCGGATAGGCTGATGGGATGACGCGAGCCGAGCAGCCAACGGTCTTGAGCCCCACCTCAGACTCCGACGCCGCACTTGCCGCGGACTCCCGCGAGCGCGCCGTTCGGGCCCTGTTGCGCACCCCGCCGCTGAGGCGGTTGTGGAGCGCGCAGCTCGTCGGCGGGATCGGCGATGCCCTCGCCCTGCTCGTCCTGGTGCTGCTGGCCCTGCAGGCGGCGGTCGTCGAGGGAGCCTTCGGCGGCGGGTACCGGGGGGCGGCCTTCGCGGTCGCCGCGGTGTTCGGGGCGCGGATCCTGTCCACCCTCCTCTTCGGTGCCGTCCTGCTCGGCCCGCTGACGACCCTGACCGCGCCCAAGGGTCCGCTGGACCGCCGCTGGACCATGGTCGGGGCCGACGGCCTGCGCGTCGCGCTGTTGGTCATCGCGCCCCTGTGGATCGACTGGACGCCCGGCCACGCCCTCGCCTTCCTCCTCGGTACCGCCTTCCTCGCCGGCGTCGCCGAGCGTTTCTGGACCGTGGCCAAGGAGGGCGCGGCTCCCGCACTGCTGCCCGCCCCGCCGCCGGAGGGGGCTGCCGTACGGCCGCTGCCGGACCACATGGACGCGCTGCGGCGACTGTCGCTGCGTACGAGCTTCGCCGCGATTCCCGGCGCCGCCGCCGCACTCCTCGTCGCCACGCTCGTCGGCAATGTGCTCGCGACGGGCATCGACTGGTTCTCGACCCACCAGGCGGCCCTCGGTTCGTACGTCGCTGCCGGCCTGTTCGCCGCGTCCGTCTCGGTCCTGTACTTCCTGGAACTGCCCGATGCCCAGACCCCGCGCCCCCGTTCCCCGCTGGAGGGCCTGCGCCGCCCGTCGACCGGAACCGGTGTCGACAAGGGCCGTACGGGAGCCATACCGCTGCTCGTCCTCGCGTGTGCCGCCGTCGCCGCGGCCGTCGCGTCCGCCACCGCCGTCGCGGCGCTGCACGCCCGGGACCTCGGCGGCGGGCCCGTCGCGTTCGCGCTCCTCGTGCTGGCCCTGACCGGCGGTACGGCCCTCGGCATCCGCCGCGGCCCGTCCGTCCTGCCCGCCCTGTCCCGCCGCCGTCTGCTGGCGCTGGCGACCGCCGTCACGGGTGTCGCCCTGCTCGCCCTCGGCCTGGTGCCCGACACGGCGACCGTGCTGTTCATCGCGCTCGGCGCGGGCTTCGCGGCCGGTGTCGCGGCCAACACCGGGCACACCCTGCTGGACCAGGAGACGGAGGAGTTCCGGCGGCCGCGGCTGACCGAGCACCTCCACGCCGTCGTACGGGTCTCCATCGCGCTGGGCGCCATCGCCGCCCCGCTCCTCGCGGCCGCCATCGGCCCGCACCGGCTCGCCAGTGGCGACTTCGTCTTCGCCCACGGCGGCGCGGCCTTCACGCTCATGCTGGTCGGCGCCCTGCTGCTGCCCGTCGCGGCACTCGTACTGGCCAAGACGGACGACCGTTCCGGGGTGCCGCTGCGCCGCGACCTGCGGGACGCGCTGCGCGGCGCGGACCCGGCGCAGGCCCCGTCGAAGACCGGGTTCTTCATCGCCCTGGAGGGCGGTGACGGGGCCGGCAAGTCCACGCAGGTGGAGGCGCTGGCCGAGTGGATCAGGTCCAAGGGCCACGAGGTGGTCGTCACACGTGAGCCGGGCGCCACGCCGATCGGCAAGCGGCTGCGCTCGATCCTCCTCGACGTGTCGAGCGCCGGCCTGTCCAACCGCGCGGAGGCGCTGCTGTACGCCGCCGACCGCGCCGAGCACGTCGACTCGCTGGTCCGCCCGGCCCTGGAGCGCGGCGCGATCGTCATCTCCGACCGTTACATCGACTCCTCCGTGGCCTACCAGGGCGCCGGCCGTGACCTGTCGCCGACCGAGATCGCCCGCATCTCGCGCTGGGCGACCAGCGGCCTCGTACCGCACCTGACCGTCCTGCTGGACGTCTCGCCCGAGACCGCGCGGGAGCGGTTCACGGAGGCGCCGGACCGGCTGGAGTCGGAGCCGGCGGAGTTCCACCGGCGCGTACGGGCCGGATTCCTCGCCCTCGCGGCGGCGGACCCGGGCCGGTACCTGGTGGTGGACGCGGGCCAGGAACCGGAGGCGGTCACCACCGTCGTACGCCACCGGCTCGACCAGATGCTGCCGCTCTCCGAGGCCGAGGTGAAGGCCATGGAGGAAGCGCGCAGGCGGGCCGAGGAGGAGGCCCGGCGCAAGGCCGAGGAAGAGGCGGCGCGCAAGGCCGAGGAGGAGCGCCTGGAGCGCGAGCGCCAGGAGCAGCTCGCCAAGCTGCGCGCCGAGGAGGAGGAGCGCAAGCGCCGCGAGGAGGAAGAGGCGCGTCAGCGCGAGGCCGAGCGGCAGGCCGAGGAGGCCAGGCGGCGGGCGGAGGAGGCGCGCCGGCTCGCCGAGGAGGAGCGGCGGCGCCGTGAGGCCGAGGAGAAGGCCCGCCGCGAGGAGCAGGAGCGGCTGCGCCAGCTCAAGGAGGAGCAGGAGCGGCTGCGGGCCGAGGCCGAGGCGCGGCGCCTGGAGAAGCAGCGCAAGGCCGAGGAGGCCCTGCTGCGCGCCGAGGAGGCACGGCGGCTCGCGGAGGCGGCGGCCGCTGCGTCGGCGGCCGCGTCCGCCACCGAGACGACGGTCCCGACGCCGGTCGTGAACCCGGACCAGGAGACCCAGGAGGTCCCGGCGCCGCGCGTCAACATGCGCAAGGACGACGACGAGACGGCCCTCCTCCCGCCCGTGCGCGACGAGGCCCCGGCGCCCGCCCTCGACGAGACCGCCGTGCTGCCTCCCGTACGGGACGTACCGGGGGCCGGGCGGGCCGACGACGAGACGACCGTCCTGCGGCCGGTGCGCGACAGCGGCCCGGCCGCCCCCTCCGACGCCGAGGAGACCACCGTCCTCCCACCCGTGCGGGACGGGGGGCCCGCCGATCGTGTGCCCCCGGGCTTCTTCCGGGACGAACAGCCCGACCGTCCGGGCGCCGAGCGGACCCGTGAGCTGCCGCAGGTCGACGAACAGGGCAGGCCGAGGCGCCGCTCGGACTGGGCGGAGGAGACCCCGCTGGACGACCTGCCGACGCTCGCGGACGAGTTGCTCGGGCCGCACGACGACGACGAGGACCACGGGCGCGGAGGCGGCCGCCGCCGCTGACGGCCGACGGGTCCGTGGGCGGACGCACGGGCGTGCCGCCCACGGACGGCGGCCTGCGGAACCGAAGGCCGACCGATGTACGGTCCTCCGCCGCTGACAGGTCGACGGACAGGCCTACGGCAGGCAGGCTGACGGACGAGCCGACCGACCGGCGCCGCGGGCCGGCGAATGCCCGGGCGGCGCTGCTGACGGACCGACCGGCGCCGTGGGCGGCCGTGGCCGACGGAACCGGAAGCCGACCATCGGCGCGGGCTGACGGCTCGGTGGCCCGGCGCCCGTTGTCAGACTCCTGCCCCACAATGGAACCCACATCGGGAAGCCGGATCGACGACACGTACGCAGGAAGGCGGTGACCCATGCCCGTGTGGGACGACCTGGTCGGCCAGGACCGGATTCAGGAGCAGCTGCGCGCCGCAGCACGCGACGCCGACGCGCTCGTCACCGCCGATGCGGGCGGCACCGCACCGCCCGACGCGTCGCAGATGACGCACGCGTGGCTGTTCACCGGTCCGCCCGGCGCCGGGCGGACCACCGCCGCCCGGGCCTTCGCCGCCGCGCTCCAGTGCGTCAGCCCCGACCGGGCGCTCGGCGGGGAACCGGGCTGCGGATTCTGCGACGGGTGCCACACCGCGCTGGTGGGCACGCACGCGGACGTGTCGACGGTCGCCGCCGTGGGCACCCAGATCCTGGTCGACGACATGCGGGACACGGTCCGCAAGTCGTTCACGTCACCCGCGAACGGCCGCTGGCAAGTCATCCTCGTCGAGGACGCCGAGCGGCTGAACGAGAAGTCGGCCAACGCCGTCCTGAAGGCCGTGGAGGAGCCCGCTCCCCGCACGGTGTGGATGCTGTGCGCGCCGTCCATCGAGGACGTCCTGCCCACCATCCGCTCCCGCTGCCGCCACCTCACGCTGCGGACGCCGCCGGTCGAGGCCGTCGCCGACGTACTGATCCGGCGCGACGGCATCGAGCCCGAGGCGGCCTATGCCGCCGCCCGCGCCACCCAGGGCCACATCGAACACGCCCGCCGCCTGGCCACCGACGAGCGCGCCCGGGCCCGCCGGGCGACGGTCCTCAAGGTGCCCCTGCGGGTGGACGACATCGGTGGCTGCCTCAAGGCGGCACAGGAGCTGATCGACGCGGCGTCCGAGGACGCCAAGGAGGTCGCCGAGGGGACCGACGTCAAGGAGACCGAGGAACTGAAGGCGGCACTGGGCGGCACCCCCGGCGGGAGGATGCCGCGCGGCACGGCGGGTGCGATGAAGGACCTGGAGGACAAGCAGAAGCGCCGCCGGACCCGTACGCAGCGCGACAGCCTGGACCTGGCGCTCGGCGAGCTGACGAGCTTCTACCGCGACGTCCTGGCGCTCCAGCTCGGCGCGGGCACGGCCCTGGCCAACGAGGACGTGCGCGACGCCCTCGACCGGATAGCCCGCGAGTCGACACCGGAGCGGACCCTGCGCCGGATCGAGGCGGTTCTCGCCTGCCGCGAGGCCATGGACCGCAATGTGGCGCCGCTGCTCGCGGTGGAGGCGATGACCATGGCCCTCCGCCAGGGGTAATCCGTACGGGTAGTCACCGGCCACAAAGCGTGAGCATGCGGATACGCTCCGAGGATGGACTCCAGCCGTCTGCTCCGCACGTCCGCCGTCGCCGTCTCGCTCCTCGGCCTGCTCCTGGCCGGCTGCACGGACGGGGGCTCCACCCCGGCCGCCTCCGCCCAGGCCTCGGCCTCGATCGCCTCGACCGAGCAGCTCAAGGCGTACTACGGCCAGCGGCTGACCTGGCGCGCATGCGGCGCCCCCGGGTTCGAGTGCGCCACCATGAAGGCCCCGCTCGACTACGCCGACCCGGACGGCGAACAGATCAAGCTCGCCGTGTCCCGGGTCAAGGCCACCGGCCCCGGCAAGCGCCTCGGCTCGCTGCTGGTCAACCCGGGCGGCCCCGGCGGTTCCGCGGTCGGCTACCTCCAGGGGTACGCGGGCGTCGGATACCCGGCCCCCGTCCGGGCCCGCTACGACATCGTGGCCATCGACCCGCGCGGCGTAGCCCGCAGCGAGCCGGTCCGCTGCCTCGACGGCCCGCAGATGGACGCGTACACCCAGGTGGACCAGACCCCCGACGACAAGGGTGAGATCGCCCGCCTCGCCGCCTCCTTCAGGAACTTCGCGGCCGGCTGCCGCAAGCATTCCGGCCGGATCCTGCCCCACGTCTCGACCGTCGAGACCGCCCGCGACATGGACATCCTCCGCGCGGTGCTGGGCGACAAGCGGCTGAACTTCGTCGGCGCCTCGTACGGCACGTTCCTCGGGGCGACGTACGCCGAGCTCTTCCCCTCCCGCACCGGCCGGCTCGTCCTGGACGGCGCGATGGACCCGTCCCTGCCGACCGCCGAGCTCAACCGCGACCAGACGGCCGGCTTCGAGACCGCCTTCCGGTCCTTCGCCGCCGACTGCGTCAAGCAGACGGACTGCCCGCTGGGCACCCAGTCGCCCACCGCAGCGGCCGCCCGCCTCAAGGCGTTCTTCACGGCGCTCGACGAGCAGCCCGTCCCCACCGGCGAGAGCCGCGAGCTCGGCGAGGCCCTCGCCACCACGGGCGTCATCGCCGCCATGTACGACGAGTCGGCCTGGCCGCAGCTGCGGGAGGCCCTCACCCGCGCGATGGGCGGCGAGGGTTCCGCCCTCCTGGCCCTCGCCGACAGCTACTACGAGCGCGAGGAGGACGGCACGTACTCGAACCTGATGTACGCCAACGCCGCCGTGAACTGCCTCGACCAGCCGCCCGCCTTCACCAGCCCCGAGCAGGCCGCCGCCGCCGTCCCGTCCTTCGAGAAGGCCTCCTCCGTCTTCGGTGAAGGACTGGCCTGGGCGTCCCTGAACTGCGCGTACTGGCCCGCCAAGGCCACCGGGTCCGCCCACCGCATCGAGGCCGCCGGCGCGGCGCCCATCGTCGTCGTCGGCACCACCCGCGACCCCGCCACCCCCTACAAGTGGGCCCAGTCCCTCGCCGCCCAGCTCTCCTCCGGCACGCTCCTGACCTACGAGGGCGACGGCCACACGGCGTACGGCCGCGGCAGTGACTGCATCGACACCGCGATCAACACCTACCTCCTCGACGGCACGGTCCCCGCACCCGGCAAGCGCTGCCGCTGACACGTGTGCGAAGCACCCTCCGGACCTGTGTAGACTTGTGCCCGCTGCTGCACCCGACAGGGGATCGCACGGCATGCCGCCTTAGCTCAGTTGGCCAGAGCAACGCACTCGTAATGCGTAGGTCTCGGGTTCGAATCCCGAAGGCGGCTCCACTGGGACCCCAGGTCAGATATTCGCTGACCTGGGGTTTCTTGTGTTCGCGGCGCAGTGTGCCGCACATCCGTGGAGCTGCGGGGCTGCATGCGCGAGCGATGCGTGAGCTCGTCGAGCCATGCCGCAGCACCCTGAAGCGCTGATGCACCAGGTCAACGCATTCATGCAGACCCGGCGTCGGCAGACCGCCATGCTCACGCACCACAGCAATGGCATGCGCATTCCACCCGGCCGAAACGAGACGGTCCACCTCCGCCTGCACCTCGACCGACAGCCGGTCCCACAACGTTTTCTCCATGCCCGCAGTGAACCCCACTGACCAGCCTCGGGAGCGACTCGATCCGCTGGTGCCGCTACTGCCTCGCCAATCAGCCCTGGCGGGATAAACGCTTCTCCAGTAACGCCGATGGAAAACGGGTGCTGTGACGACAAGCATTTCCGTGGTGATCTCCGGGGGCGAGGCGGCCGTCCGCCGCCGGTGGTGCCGCAGACAAGCATCTTGTATGACCCACTCGTGGGCTCCTTATAAGAATGCTCCGGCTCTCATCCCCCATGAGGATGCAGATATTGATAACAGCCTTGTGGCGCACGGTAGTTGTGGCGAGAGTGGGGTCTCCAGCACGGACTCTCGTCATCGGAGGACTCATGCGCCTTATTCGCCGTACGCCCTCATCGGGGCGCTCGGGCCTGCGGGCGATGGCGCCGGTGTTCGCGCCCTCGAACGCCCGTCCTCGCGGAGGGCCGCGGTGAGCGTCGGGGGAGTGGGTATTCCACGGTTGCAGGACCTCGCCTACGTTGAGGTCGCTCTCCGGCACGTCGCGCAGGGGGCGACGTTCGAGCAGGTGCGTCGCGCTCTCGTCGACCGAGCCGCCGGCGCAGCACGGGACGGGGACACAGACGGCTCGTACTCCGCCAGGAAGTGGGAGCTGGCACGGTCGGACACCAAGAAGTACGTCCATAACACCGTCGACGTCCTGAAGGAACTTATGCGGCTCGGCTGGGTCGAGAAGCACATCCTCCCTTCTGGACCCAACTCCGCCTACGCACATGCTGACTCGGTATTCACCCTCACCCCGGCCGGTGAGAGGTGGGCGGCGCTGGTCGCCGAGGACCGTCGTGCCGCGTACAACGCGCTCACCGGCGTACTGCTCTCCACCCATCCCCAGTTCGAGGGCTTTCTGCGCCTGCTGGGTGCCCGGCCGGACAGCAAGGGCGCACATCTGACGATTCCGCTTCTGAGATTCAGCGCCTCGGCGTACCGGTCCAACGAGACGTACCTCGACGACTTCGTGCGCTTCGCGGTTGACGCGGCGGCTCAGGGCGCGCTCGGCTGGACGGCCACGCCCGAGTGCATCGACGCGGGCATCCGTGGCTACGTCCGCCGCATCGAGGAGCGGGCTCGTGCCCGGGAGAAGGAACTCAGCCGGAAGCAGTTCGCCACGACCTGTGAGGAGGCCATGGCTCGGCTTGTATTCAACGCGGCCGGTTGCCCCCTGGACTACATCAGCCTGGAACTGCTGCGCAGATGGACACGGTTCCTCGGGCTCGCGAACTTCAGCTATTACGCCCCGGGTCCGTCGGCGATGCGGCTCTGGTCCACCGCTCTGGTCACGGGGAGCGGCCCATCCGTCGAGATCAGACGAAGAGTCGGCAAAGACGTGCGCCGGGCTGCTCTGGACACCCTCTGGGCGGTCTGGCGAGAGCAGCGCTCCGACGCGGCCGGCGGCATGTACCTGCCCGTCTGGCAGCTCCGTGCGGCCGTCTGCTGGAAGCAGCGGATCAGCGACGACGAGTTCGACCAGGCGCTCCGCGAGGCCCTGGCGGGCGAACACTCCGGACTTGGTCTGCGCATTCACCTGGATCAGGCATCGATGAGGGGTGCACCTGCCTCGACCAAGCCTTTGATCATTCCCAGCGCGAGCGGGCTCAGACGCGTGTTCAACGTGATCAGCGTCGTTCTGGAAACCCCGGCCACCCCCGCCCCGACGACCACCACCGAGGAGTCCTGACCCCATGACCGCTTCCGCCCGTAGTGCGGGCCCCGTTTGGCTGAAGAAGCAGTGGGGGCTGCGCAACAACCCCTTCCCAACCACCGGCATCGCTCGCCTTGGCGGCGCCGACATGCGAGAGAACGGGCTGCTCTACGAGCCCGACGTAAACCCGGAAAAACTCGAAGAGGCCGTCGAGAAGTTCGTGCTCGGCTCGGCCTTCTCGGGCCTCCGATTCGGGTACTTGTGGTCGACCGGAACGGGGCCGGGGGACTCCGATGCCCGTGGCTTCGGAAAGTCCGTGCTCATGCAACACCTGACGGGCAGCCTCAACGAGGACTTCGGCCGCGCCGCGTACCTGAGCTGTGGCCTCGACGAGGAGGACGCCGCTGACGAACCGATCTGCGGACTGCTGACGAGCTTCGACACCGCCCAGATCCGGTCCCTGAACGCGGCCCTCTTCACCGCTGTCGAGTACGCGACAGACTTCCGTGCGGACGACAAGAGCCCTACGCTCGCGCAGCGCCTGCGCGAGGCCCTCGTCGCACGGACCGCGGCGGACGATCCGCAGAGCCTGGCCAAGGTCGTGATCGAGCATCACCGGGACCTGCGGGGCCGCACCCTGGGACCACCGGACGACAAGCTCATCCTGGCTTTGTGTGATGCCGATCCGACGGTTGCCCAGGATTACCTGGACAAGATCAAGCCCACTTCGCGGACCAGGAACGGCGCTGTGTATCTCGCCACGTTCCTCCTTTTCGCGGCGGCCGCGGGCATGAAGCACGTTCTGCTCTGCTGCGACCAACTGGAGGACCTGGCGAGCACCACTACGGCGAAGGCCAAGCGAGACCTGGAAACCGAACGGTTCCGCGACATCATCCTCGAAACGCTGCCGATGGCCGACATGCTCAGCGTCGTCGTCACCATGCACCCTCGGGCTGCGCTCACCATCGGCACGGCCTGGGAACTGGCAGACCTGCCGACCTTCGAGGTTTCGGAGGCGAACAAGCACCGGATCGTGGTCCTGCCGGCGCTGCGCGACCTCGACGCGGCTGTCAAGCTCCTCTCCAAGTACCTCGCCGCCGCCCGCAAGAAGGACGACCGCCCGCGCGATGATGTGTACCCGTTCACGATGGACGCGGTGGCGGCGCTGTTCAGCCGGTCGAACCGCAAGCCGCGTGACGTGCTGCGCAAGGCACAAGGCCTCATCGAGGCTGCCTCGGGGGACAACCTGGTGACGATCGGCGAGCAGGACGTCATGCGCTACCTGGACGCAGTGGGACCGGACACCGACGAGGACCTCGGCCCCGTCGTGACGGGACCGATGCCCATGACCCTCGACTGGAGCGCCGGATGAGCCGGTCATCACTGCGCCGTGGAGGCCCGGCGTGACGGTGAGCCCCTGTCGGCTCTGCGGAGCCCGCCTGTCGCCCTGGGAGACGAAGCGCTGCGGATGTGGCGGACCACGGTGGGCAAGTCGCCCGGAAATCCTGTACGCGATTGCTTGCTCGTCACGCTCACCTCTGCACGTCCGCGACTTCGTGCGTATGGCCCAGCGCGATTACGGATGCGAGATCACCGTGCCCAGCGCCAACGCGGTGCTCTCGCCGGACCGGCGCTTCTGCTGGACCGGACAGGGAACGTACAGCCTCTACCGGCACGGCCCCCTGCCCGGCCCGCGGACTCTGGAGGGAGTGAGCCGGCTGGTTCTGTTCGCCGCGGGCGAGCCGATGACAGCGGACGCGCTCGACTATTGCCTGAAACAGCTCGGGTACCGCTACAACGTGGCCTCACTGAAGAACGCGATCAGGAACTCCGAGTACATCAGGTGGCAGCAGGATGGGCGATGGGCGCATGCGCTGGGGCAGGACGCCGAGGCTGAGCTGCGGCACGGGATCCCCGTCGTCCCCGCCGGCCGGCGCGAGGCCTGGATGCGATTGCGTGACACGCTGGCGGGTGAACTGCGGTGCCTCATGACCCAGCGGCAGGCGAAGCTGCGCGGCCTCGGTGCCCCCCACAGATTCGGCCTGTACTGGGACGAGCAGCCCGGAGAGAGGCTGCTGGTGTAAAGCGTAGGTCTCGGGTTGGAATCCCGAAGGCGGGTCCACTGGAACCCCAGCCAAGACAGGATCTGCGCTGGGGTTTCCTGTTCCGGCTCGCCACGATCGAACACGACGGCCTGCGCTGCTTCCCGGTATTCCCCCATGGGCGAGAACTCCGCTTACGGCATGGGGGTGTACGGGCCGCGCGACATGTGCGGGCGAGTCGCGGACGCCGGGTACGCGGCGGCGGGCTTCGTCTCCGACACGTCGAGCGGATCTCGGGCAATATTGGTTACCGCACGCCGGTGAACCGGGCTTTCGACCAGATCGCCACGATCAGGGCCGGCTGAGCGCCGACTGACTCTTCACGTCGTTGGCGCGGCAGCCCAAGCTCCGCAGGCCCTGATCCAGGCTCCGGCCCTGTGGCAACTCCGCACGCTGAACCCCCTGGACGTACACGCTTCCGGCACCCCGCGCCGGAATGGCGGCCCGCGTGCCGGGTGTCAACGGCGGCGGCCAGAGCCGTCCCGGGACCCAGGAGCAGTACCGCCCGGCGGGACGGGCGAGCCGCCGTGATCGACTCCATGACCGTTTTCTCCGGGCGGTACCGCTGCGCGCCCGACCGCCTCAGCCGGTCCAGAAGTCCCACCAGCGGGTCAGGATCAGCATCCCCATGATCCCGGTGTGCAGGACGGGCAGCACCCAGGTGAACTCGTCGAGGAAGCCCCGGACCGCCCGCGGTGCGGGCAGCAGGCCGTTGCGTACGGTGTGCGAGGTGACGTACCAGAACATGACGAGCGTCGCTACCCAGGCGGAACAGCACCAGAGGCACAGCGAGTTGATCTCGTACAGCGACTGGTGCATCAGCCAGGTGCAGAAGCCGACCCCGAACAGTGTCCCGGCGTTCAGCCCCAGCCAGTACCAGCGCCGGAACCGCGCCCCCGCCAGCAGTGCGGTGCCGATGGCGACGACCATGCCGTAGGTGACCAGGCCGAGCATGGGGTTGGGGAAGCCGAAGGCCGAGGCCTGGTCGCTCTTCATGATGTT
>NZ_JBEPEL010000042.1:0-59027 GCF_040300825.1 Streptomyces sp. NPDC000229 | reverse complement strand
GGTTGAGCAGGTTGGTCAGGAGTCCCATCGAGAACAGGCGGGCGTCGGAGACGGGAGGCAGGTCCTGGGCCGGAGCGAAGGGTGAGCGGCCACCGGGTTTGAGCATGTCCCAGGCCAGGTAGGCCAGGTAGGCGGCCCCGGCGAGCTTGACCACCGTGAACGCCAGCGGCACGGCGGCGAACAAGGCGGACAGGCCGGCGGCCGCGGCCAGCAGATAGCACAGGAATCCCACGGCGGTCCCGCTCAGGCTGACCAGGCCCGCCCTGCGGCCTTGGGTAATCGCGCGGGAGGCCAGGTGGATCATGTTCGGTCCCGGAGTCAGGGCCATGCCCAATTCGACCAGGGCCACTCCCCCCACTGCGGCCAGACTGATCACTGGTCAACTCCCGGTCGTTTGACGGGTACCCGGTACCCGGCATGGGTGACGGCGCCCGGCGGCGACGGACGGCTGCGACGCTTCAGCAGTGCCTGCGTCGGCAGCCTCAGGATACGGCCCCGCCGTCCGGTGGCTCCGTGCACCCCGGCTCCAGCCGGCTGACAACATCAACGGCTGTCCCAGGTGAGACGGTCCGGCCCAGAACGTGGATCACGAGGGAAAGACCATCCTTAACCACACGCACGTCGTGGGCGACGGGCGGTGACTGGACCGAGCGCAATCCGTTCACCGGATTCAGCCGCATGAACACCAGCGGAATGCGGCGCTGGGAGAACATGGAAGAGCAGCTCGCAGCGCAGAACCGGGTGCAGTACACCGCAAAGTTCAACTACAGCCATACCCAGGGAATACCGGACAGCATTACCCCGGCACGGAGGATGGACTACCGTTCGACACCATCACGGTCAAGAACATCATGGATCGACGGACGACATGTTGAGAGTCGAAGAGCTGGAGGCCGCGCTGCCGTCGATGACGCGGTGGCGTGCGGCAGCACGTCGTAGCGTGGATTGGGCCGCGCTGCAAGGCGATCTGGGTACCGGACTGCCCTCCGACTACCGCTCCCTGGCGGAGGCGTACCCGACACTGGTCATCGACGACTTCCTCGTGGTCTCCATTCCCCGGCCCGGCGCCGAGGCGTCATGGGTTTCCGGGGTCCGGGACTCGTCCGAGACTCTGAGGGATCTGTACGAGACGGACGACACCCAAGGCCGTGCTCCCTACCCGGAGCCAGGCGGCCTGCTCTGCTGGGCCGAGTCCAATTCGGGGGACGGCCTCTACTGGAGAATGAGTTCTCTCGACCCTGAAACCTGGCCCGTGGTGGTCCGCGGGGCCAATGGCGACTGGTCGGAGTTTCCGGTCGGCGCCGTGGAATTCCTGGTCGGCGTGTATCGGCGCGTCATCCGTGTGCCAGGAATGCCGCAGGTCTTCCCGAGCGATGACCCACATGTGCTGGGGATTGACGGCTGAGCCGCTCCCCCAGCATGCGCGACCGCCCCCGGGACTTTCCGGGGGCGGTCGTCGTTCAAGGTGGTGAAGCTGTCCTGGCCGGCCAGAACATTCCAGTGATCGGCAGCTCCTGGCCCGGTCCGCGACTGCCGTCCCAACCAACACCGTCCCCGGAGCCTGCTCCACCGAGAGGGACGTGGTCCACGGGGGGCTCGGCTCGGCCGGACAGCAGTGCGACGAAACGCGAAGCCCGGCGCTCGCACCGAAGGATGAGCGCGGCAGCGACTTTGGTCGACGGGTGCGCGCCCTTCGGCCGACGCGATCGCCAGCTTCGCGCTGGCCAAGACCTTCCCCACCGGGACGCGGCGCGGCTACGCGGAGACCGGGCAGTGGGAGCCCAAGCGGTCCTTCCACACGGTGGCCCGCCGGTTCCGGTGACACCTGCCGCTCCCGGTGTCACGCGAGGTACCGAGCCCCGAGGAGCCGGTCGCCGCCCGTGTACGACGTGAACCGACCCAATGGGAGGGAACCCGGCAGAGGTCGAGCCGACTGGGACGTCGCCGTCGACTCGACCGCTGTCCGTGCCCACGATCACGCGGCCGGTCGCCCGGTACGCCATCGCCCGCTGCGGCCGGAAAGGGGTCAGCCGCAGGGGCAGTCGCCCCGAACCGGCGCTGCGCGGAGTGCATGCCTAGAGCGGCGGCAGCTTTCCGGCGGAGCGGAGAGCGGCCAGGACCGTGTTGACCGCCTGGGAGGAGTGGTCCTCGCCCGTGGCGCGGCGGTGGTAGTTGAGGCCGCCGGGGTTTTCCATATTGACCTCGATCACGTAGGGGTAGGCCAGGTCGACGCCCACGTAGAAGATTCCGTGGTCCATCATGCGCTTGCCGAGGCGGGCGATGAAGGCGCGCTCGTCGTCGGTGAGTTCCAGGGGCGCGTACCGGGCGCCCACGGTCGCGTTGGCGCGGTTGTCGTTGTCGCGGTGGAAGCGGAGGAAGCCGGAGACGGGGGTGTCACCCGCGACGATGACACGTTTCTCGTTGCTGCGGACGTTGGGGATGTACTCCTGGCACACCGCGTGTCGCTTGGCCATGCCGATGATTTCACGGCCGTAACTCACGTACCGGGATGTGGCGTTGCCGGTCGCGGAGGCGAGGAGGGCCGAGCGGTTGCGGTCCCGCTCGTTGACCACGAAGACGTCCGCACCGCAGCCGCCGTTGGTCGGTTTGACGACCCAGGAGCGGTCGGGGTCCGACTCGACGAGTCCGTTGAGGAAGTCGTAGTCGTTGGACACGTGGGAAACGGGCAGGTTCTCGGGCGGCACGACGGCGCACAGGTTCGTCTTGGTGTTGAGGTAGAAGAGTGCGGACGCGTCGTTGACGAAGGGCACGCGCTGGTTGAGCAGCCAGAGCAGCTGGAAGTAGTCCGTGGTGGCGTCGGGGTGGGTGCCGGCGAGGACCCACACGAGGTCGACGTCCTCCGCGGAGGCGTGTGACTCGCTGAGGGCCGGGAAGGTGCCGCCCGAGACGAACTCCTCCGTCACCTTCATGCGGTCGCAGACGACGACGGAGTCGTGCACGCCCAAGGTGTCGATGTCCCCGATGTACACGTCGTGGCCCTCGCGGTAGAGGGCGCTGGGGATGATCGACTGGTTGTCCAACGTGAACGTGGACGCCTGGGAAATCAGAACCAGGATGCGGTACGGCAAGGGGGTCTCCTCCTCAGGGTTACGCGCCGGGTACTTCTTGCAGGTTGTCGAGGAGCCAGGCCTCCGCCTGGAGGAGGCGCCGCTCCACTTCGGCGGTGTCGGCGCCGCGCACGATGACGAAGCACAGGTGCGAAGCGCTGTAGGTGGTGACGGCGCCCAGTTCGAGCTGTTCGTTGACCACGTAGTCCCGCACCCAGTCGAACGGCGGCGGGACGGCGGGCGCCCGGACGGGGCGGCCCTGGGGCAGGATCGAGACCGACCCGTGCACCTCGGACGGCGGGACGGACGGGGGCGGGTCGACGGGCAGGCCGCACGACTGGCGCAGGACGGCGGTGTGCAGGTCGACGCCGTACGTGGCCCGGGTGAGCGCGGGGATGCGGTCCCCGCCGACACGTGACGCGATCTCGCACAGCACCAGCTCGTCGTCGGGCGTGTGGAACACCTCCAGGTGGTACGCGCTGACCTCCGGGGTGTCGAAGGCGTCCAGGACGCGGTCGAGGAACGCTTCGAGCCGTACGGCCAGTTCGTCCTGGGGATGGAGCTGGAGGGAGCCGTTGTTCTGGCCGGAGAACACCCCGAGGCAGCTGCGCAGGTAGCGGGAGGACGCCACGAACCGGTATCCGGGGGCCAGGACCGCGTCGACGTGGTACATGCGGCCCTCGACGAACTCCTCCACCATCAGGTCGTCGCGCCAGGGCCGGCGGCTGAAGGCGACCAGGTCGTCCTCGTCCCGCAGCACCGCGATGTCGCGGGAGCCGCCCTGCTTCACCGGCTTGACGACGACCGGGTAACCCCATGCGGCCGTGAAGCCCGTCAGGTCCACGATCGTTTCCAGGCGGGTGAAGCGGGGAGTGGGGACCGTACGGCTCGCGACCTCCTTCATGACGACCTTGTCGCGGAACGACAGCGCGCTCGTCGAGGACTGGCCCGGGATGCCGAGGTCCTCGCGGATGCGGGCGGCTCGTTCGAGGTCGTACTCGTTGTCCGTGATGATGTGGGTGAACGGCTTCTCGGCCGCCGCTCTGCGGATCATCAGTTCCACGTACGGGACGGACTCGCAGTTCTCGACGTACTCGTACCACCCGAGGCTCTCGGTGTTCTTCAGCTCGTGGTGGCTGAACACGTGGAGCCGGCCGGCCGCCTCCGGGAACATGGCGGGGTAGTCGAGGTGCGGACTGTAATTGATCACGGCGATGTTGGTCATGGGGTCGGCCTCGGGTTTCGTTCGGGTGGAGTCAGTGGAGACGCCGCTTGCCGGAGGTGGCCCGGTAACGGATGTCCCACTGGTTGCGGCGTACGTAGGTCCGCTGGAGCCAGCGGTCGCGGCCGTCGTAGCGCGCTGTGAAGCGTGAACGGGCGTGCAGGCCCTTGCGGTTGTTGATCAGCAGCGCCTGTCCGGGGCGCAGGAACACCTCGTGCGCCACCTCCCGGCAGGCCGCCTGGAGGCGGTCGAGGGCGGCGCGTGCGACGTCGTTCGTCGGGCGTACGCCGTTGGCCGCGGCGGACACCTCGGGGAAGGCCACCGGGCCCTTGATCATCGGGACGGGGTCGGACAGCACCTCGGCACCGCCGGCGACGTCGCGGACGTAACTGCCGGGGGCGTTCATACGGAACAGGGGACTGCGCAGGGTGTCCAGCGTGCGTGTGTCGAGGGCGCGGCAGATGTCGCGGGCGTCGGCGTAGTAGGTGCCCGCCGTCCCCTCGTGGTCGGCGCGCAGACAGCTCAGCACCAGGAAGTCGGGGCTGGCTATGTCATAACGCCCGGTCGCGTCATGGACGATGTCGTTGTGGAAGTTGAGGAAGACGGAGGAGCCCTGGTTGGTCTGTGTCATCGCCCCGCCCTCGACCGGGACGACGTCGTGCACCAGCCGGCCCTTCTTCTCCGTGGTGAACCCGACCGGTTCGCCGAGCAGGCCGCTCAGTCCCAGCAGCACGCCCTCGGCCACGAAGGTGACCTTCTCGGGGCTCGGATCGCCGTCACGCGGGGTGCCGGGCAGCCGGTCGTCGGTGGGCAGGTTGCGGACGTGGCCGACGCCAGGAGTGTCGGGGTGCCTGCCGAAATCCAGGATCCGCTGGAGCGTCTCGGTGGGGAGCTGGGCGAATATCTGGTGGATGCGGGCCGTGGACCAGTCGATGTCCCGGGTCGGCTCGGGCAGCGTGACCAGCTCGGCACCGAGCGCGGCACGGACGTCGTCCGGCAACTCGATCTCCATGAGGGTGGATTCCGCGGTGGCCACGGGAGACTGGATGGTCATGCGGGTACTCCTGTAGGTCGGGGAACGGGAAGTTCGTCGTGCAGTTTCTGGGCGAGCCGCACCGCCGCTGCCTCGTCGGCGGCGACGTGCACGGTCGTACGGCCGCCTCTGATCTCGGTCACCGGGATGCCGGCCGCCCGGCCGACCGCGATGCCGTGGCGGTGTGCGGACGCCTCGTGGTCCACGTAGCCGCCGATCAGGGCCACGGCCGGGGCGTCGTCGAGGCGGATGGTGTCGACCCCGTCGGAGCGGAATGCCCGGTGCGCCCGGTCGGCCTCCTCGTGGTCGTGGTACCGGAGCACGAGCGAGTGGAGGTTGAGCACCACCGCGTCGGCACGCCCGCCGCCCGGTCCGATCACCGTCCCCGGTGTGAACGGCGGACGGTTGTGCCGGCAGACGATCGTGACCCCGTGCTCCTCGGCGAGGCGTACGGCACGGCGGTGCAGCACCTTCGCGCCGTGCAGGGACACGGCGGCGGCGTCGTCGTACGAGACGTGGCCGAGGAGCCTGGTGCCGGTCACCCGGCGCGGGTCCGAGCTGTGGATGCCCTCGACGTCGGAGTGGATCTCGCAGCGGGGAGCGCCGAGGGCGACCGCCACGGCGACCGCCGAGAGGTCGGAGCTGTTCTTCCCGAGCCACGTCGGCCGTCCCCGGGGGTCGACTGCCTGCCCGCCCGGGACGACGACCACCTCGTACGCGGCGAACGCCTGCTGAAGGGGTTCCGGGTCGATGCGTTCGAGGCGGGCCCACATGAAGGTCTCGTCCGTGATCAGACCGGCCTCGTGCCCCGCCAGCACGGTCGCCCGCCGTCCCAGGCGGTGCAGCGCCGCGGTCAGCAGGTGGGCGCTGATCGTGTCGGCGAGGGTCAGCAGGCCCGCCACCCGGTCGCCGGACGGGTGCGGGTCGACGGCGTGCAGCCGCTCCCTGAGCCCCTCGGTCTCGCCCGGCATGGCACTGACGACGACCGCCAACGGGCGTGCCTCGGCGTCCAGACGACCGGCGAGGGCGCGGGCCAGCTCCTCGTACGCGGCATGCGACGTGAAGCTGGAACCGCCGAACTTGAGCACTCCGGGGCCGGTCGGGGCGTACGCGGGTACGGGCGCGGACACGGCTCGACGGGTCGTGGGGACGGTGGGGGTCACAGGGTTGGTCACAGGGTTCCTCGGTCCGTGAGCGCCTCGGCGATCTGGAGCGCGTTGAGCGCCGCGCCGATCCGCAGGTTGTCCGCCACCAGCCACAGCCAGAAACCACGGGGGTTGTGCGGGGAGACCCGTACCCGGCCGACGTGGACGTGGTCGGGCTCGCCGGCCGTCCGCGGTGTGGGGAAGGCGCCGATGACGTCCTTGTCGTGGACGGTGACTTCGGGCTGGGCCGCCAGCAGACGGACGAGTTCACCGCGGTCGACCACGTCACCGCACTCGATCCACACGGCCTCGGAGTGGCCGTTCACCACCGGGACCCGCACACACGTGGTCGTCACGTCCAGGTGCGGGAGGCCGAGGATCTTGCGGGACTCCTGGAGCATCTTCTGCTCCTCCAGCGTGAACCCGGTGTCGAGGAGCTCGTCGATGAAGGGGACGACGTCGAACGCGAGCGACGGGGTGAACGCGACCGCCGGAGGCCGCGCCGACGAGTCCTCCAGGAGGACGCGGCTGGCCTCCTCCAGCTCCGCGATCCCGAAGTGCCCTCGCCCCGAAGCCGCCTGATAGGTGCTCACGACGGCGTGGCGGATGCCCCACCGGTCCTCGACGGGCCGCAGCAGCCGGACCAGCGGGATGGTGGAGCAGTTCGGATTGGCGATGATGCCGCTCTCCGGCCGCCGGTCCAGTTCGTGCGCGTTGACCTGGGGGACGACCAGCGGTGTCGCCGGGTCCATCCGGAACGCGTTGGTGTTGTCGACCACCAGGGCACCTTGCTCGACCGCCCTGGGCACCCATTTGCGGCTCACGGAGCCACCCGCGGAGAAGAACGCGAGGTCGACGTCCGAGAAGTCGAAGGTGTCGAGGGCCTCGACCGGGTACGTCCGGCCGTCGACCGCGAGTTCCCGGCCCGCCGAGCGGGCGGAGGCGACGAGGCGGACCTCCCGGTAGGGGAATCGGCGCTCCTCGATGAGGCCGATCAGTGTGGTTCCGACGGCGCCGGTGGCACCGACCAGGGCGATACGGGGTCCGGCGTCGGGCGTGAGGGGCATGCTCCTGCTTCCTTTCCTTCTGGCGTGGGCGGGAGGGGGTGTCCGGTCACAGCAGGTGCTTCAGCACTCCGCGCAGTGCGTCGGGCCGTTCGGTGACCGGCAGCGGGTCGACGAAGTGCACCGGTGAGCCCAGAGCGGCCGCCCCGGCGTCGGCCACCCGGTCGTCGCCCACCATCGCCACGTCGGGCGCCGCCAGGCCCAGGGCGTCGTACGCGGTACGGAACAGGCGCGGGTCGGGCTTCTGGACCTCGTGCTCGAACGACAGCACGTAGGCGTCCACGTACGCGTCCAGACCGTGGTGGCGGAACACGGGGCGCAGGTCCCAGCCGATGTTGCTCACCACGACCACACCGACTCCGGCGGCGCGCAGAGCGCCGAGCACCTCCTCGGTGTCCGGGTACGGCTCCCAGGCCGGCGCGGTCATATGACGCTCGTAGAGGGCGTCGACCAGCTCGGGCCAGGGCAGGCCGGCCGCGGTCAGCAGTCCGGTGTACGCCGCGCGGTGGCGTACGGCGTCCAGGTCCCGTTCCCGCCACAACCGGGTGAGCTCGGGGCCCGCGTCGCGCGGTGCCGGACCACCGGGCACGGCCCCGAAGTCCCGTAGGCGCGCCGCCCAGTGACGTACCTCGCTCTCGCCGATGTCCCGGCCGGAGCCCGTGACCACGGCACGCAGCCAGCTTTCCGCGCTCTCGAGGTGGAACAGCGTGCTGGAGAAGTCGAACATGCAGCCTTTGACGGCCATACGGCCCCCTTCGGTGGACGGGTCGGGATGGGCGGGTCGGGGAGGGGACGGGGCGGGCGGGACGGGGTCGTCACGCCGGGGCCGTCCGACGGCGGGCTCGGTCGAGCGCGTGACCGAGCAGGGCGGCCAGTGCGGCGAGCGCGGCGATGGTGGTCAGTGCCCTCGGCAGCCCGAATGCCTCGGTGAGGAAGCCGATGCACGGCGGGCCGAGCAGGATGCCGGAGTACCCCAGCGTGGACGCCACCGCCACGCCGTGGGAGCCGCCGAGCGCGCCGGCTCCGCCGACCGCGACGGGGAAGACGTTGGCGAGGCCCACCCCGGTCAGGGCGTATCCGACCAGCACCAGCCAGAGCTGCGGAGCCAGCGCGCCCGTCAGCATGCCCACCGCCGCGAGCAGGCCGCCGGTCACCAGGACACGGGTGCCGCCGAGCCGTTCCAGGAGCCATGTGCCGGACATCCGCGTGGCGGTCATCGTCAGGGCGAAGACCGCGTATCCGGCCGCCGCGGTGCCGGGCCCGGTGTGCAGGTCCTCGGTGAGGTGCA
Organism: Streptomyces sp. NPDC000229; assembly: GCF_040300825.1. NCBI lineage: Bacteria > Bacillati > Actinomycetota > Actinomycetes > Kitasatosporales > Streptomycetaceae > Streptomyces > Streptomyces sp. NPDC000229. The sequence goes on along the minus strand of NZ_JBEPEL010000042.1, from coordinate 50,207 downwards.
GGGCGCCCCAGTCGGCCATCGCACCCTCGCCGTACGCCGTGCACAGGGTGATGAGCCCGTAGACGGTGATGAAGAGCCGCAGTCGGACCGGCCTCGCCGTGTCCTCGCCCTGAGGGCCCTGAGGCGCCCGCACCGTCCCGAGGGACGCGTCGCCACCGGTCGCCGTGGACGACGGGGCCGGTGACCCCAGCAGGGTCCGTCCCGCGAAGGCGGTGACGACCAGTCCGATCACCGACAGCAGCAGCAGGTGCCGCAGGGGGCTCAGGTGGGGGGCGAGGAGCCCGCCGAGCCCCGCACCGACGAGACCGCCCGCGCTGAAGGCGGCGTGGAACGAGGGCAGGATCGGGCGGCGGACGGCCTCGGCCAGCTCCACGGCCGCCGCGTTGAACGCCACGTTGAGGCCGCCGTAGGCCGCCCCGAAGACCAGCAGCACCAGACCGAGGTGCACCGCGGAGTGGGTGAGCGGTGGCAGGACCACCGACAGCGACAGCAGGGCGGCCGTCACGACGGTCACCCGCTGGTTGCCGTACCGCCGGCACAGCCAGCCGGTGAGCATCATCGTGGTGACCGAGCCCACCGACACCCCCAGCAGGGCGAGGCCGAGCGCACCGGCCGACGCGTCGAGCTGTTCCTTGATGGACGGGATACGGACGACCCAGCCGGTGAAGATGAAGCCGTCGAGGGCGAAGAAGAGACTGATGGCCCAGCGGAGCCGGGTGACGGGCAGCGCGGCGCCGGCCGGCGTGTGCGGTGCCTGGTGAACGAGCCGGAGCATCGGGTTCCACCCTTTGTGTGAGGCCCGGGCAGGGCGGCGCGGGCGAGGGACTGGCGGGCAGGGTCACGGACGGGTACGGGGGCGGCGGGCGGCCGGGCTCAGTGGCGGGCGTAGGGCCGACAGGGGCGGACCCGGGCGGGGAGGGCCCGCGACCGGGCGCCCGTCGCCCGGTCGCCGGCGGCCCGGTGCGTCGCAGGGCCGTCCCGTCCCGCGCCGATCAGGCCGGACGTGACCGCTGGGCCGCCGTGCCGCCCGTGCGTCCCGGCCACCCGTGCCGCCCGTACCACCCGTGGCGCCGTTCCGCCCGTGCCGAGGGGCTTCACGATCCGCCCTCCTCCGACGGGGCGAGCGGGGAGACGGCCGCCCTGCCCCGTACCCGTCGCGCGCCGGTCACCAGGGCGACGACGACCGTGGCGACGACGGCCTGGAGGGCGGCGTAGAGCCAGAAGCGGCCCGTGTCGCCGCCGGACTGGGCGTACGCGTACAGGTGCCCGCCAGCGATCCCGCTGGTGAACGAACCGACGCCCAGCGCCAGCCGCTGACTGCCGATCGCCAGGGCCGGGCGCCCGGGGACGGCCCGGAGCGCCTCGAGCTCGTTCTTGAGGAAGACGATCCCCTCGCCCACGCTGATCAGCACCGTCCCGACGACGATGAAGAGCACCCCCGGCCGGGAGAACGCCAGCAGTCCGAGGACGAGCGAGGTGAACGCGATGACGGTGGCGGTGGCGTACCGCACCTCGCCGATCCACCGCGCCGCCAGCGGCTGGCCGAGGATGACCAGGGCGCTGTTGAGGACGAGGGCCAGGCTGTAGACGAACGCCGTGTAGCCGTCGGTGATGTACACGCCCAGGTAGTTCTGGAAGTGCCAGAAGACGTACGCGGCGACCAGGGCGACCAGGGCGGGCGGAGTGAGGAAGGCCCGCGCCCAGTCGCCACCGCGGTCCTCCCGGCCCCGGGGTACGGCGAGGTCGCGCTCCAGGACCACCAGGTGCGCCAGCGTCGTCGCCGCGAACATCACGGTGACCAACGAGAACACCAGCAGGGGCATGCGGATGATCAGCAGTCCCGAGACCAGGGTTCCCAGCGCCATCCCGCTGCTCAGTGCGGAGTTGTTGACCGAGAGGAGCACCGGCCGGTGCACCTCCGGGACCCGGCTCACCAGGTACGCCTTGTTCGCGGGCGAGTAGAGCGCGTCTCCGCACGCCGTCAGCAGCACGGCGGCGACCGCCGCCCGTGGTACGGACAGGCAGGCCGTGAACAGGGCGAATCCGCCCGTGCGGATGACCAGCCCGGTCACCATGGCCTTCTTCAGGCCGATGCGTTCGGCGACGAGACCTCCCAGCAGGGCGCCGGAGAACTGGAGGAAGGACATCACCCCCAGCAGCAGCCCGACGAAGCCCATCGCCATGCCGAGGCGGTCGTGCAGCAGGATCGCCAGGTAGGGCAGCACCATGAAGCTGGCGAGCGGCATGAAGAACGAGGTGGCGAGCAGGAATCGCAGCCCGGTGGGCAGGGCGGCGATCCCGGCCCACAGCTCAGAACGACGGGTGCCAGACATCGCCGTCCTCGAACTCGATCCAGTACGTCCGTGCGATGTCCCGCTTGGTACGTTCCGCCGCGGCGTGGTCCGGCACGCGGAGCCAGATGAGACCCGGCCGTTTGGTGTTGGCGGCGACGGGCAGCGGCACCTCGCCCGGCCGTATGTCCATCTCGAAGTCGTCCACCCCTTCGACGGCGCGCAGGAGTTCGGGATCGGCGGTGCGGCGGACCTTCTTCGCGGGAGGGATGAGCGAGACCACCATTCCCACGGCGGTCGTCTCCGGCAGGTGGGGGGAGGTGATGTCCGCGCCACCGGGCAGGAGGCTGCGCAGCACGGTGGCGATCTCGTCGACGCCGCCCGCGTGCTCGACCATGCGGAAGATCCGGTAGCCGCCTATGCGGGTCTGGGACTCGATGATCACCGGCCGCCCGTCGGGCCTGACCTTGACCTCGGTGTGGGTGAGGCCCCAGGTGTGGCCGATCGCGTCGAGGAAGGCCCGGACGGTGTCGCTGATCCGCTGTGTGTGCCGGTCGTGGGGTGGCGGCGGCGGTACGGAGATCTCGGTGATCGCCGGGTTGGGGTGCTGGGCCAGTCGGCACAGGGAGATCCCGGCCACGGCGTGGCGGCCGCCGAGCGTCACGGTCTCGACGCTGTAGAGCGCGTCGCCCTCGACGAGTACCTCGGCCAGGTAGGGCCCCTCCATCCAGAAACGGTTGTCGTCCAGGACGGCGCGCAGTTCGTCCGGGGTGGTGATCTGGCGTACGCCGACGCTTCCCGAGCCGGCGACGGGCTTGACGATCAGTGGCAGCCCGTACCGGGCGTGGAACTTCGCCAGTGCACCGGCGTCGCCGACGCGTGCCCAGCCGAGAGCGAGCTCCGGGTGCGCCTCGAGGATGGCCCGCATCCGGTCCTTGTAGCGGGTGGCGGCCACCGAGGCCACGGGCAGGCCGCGGATGCCGAGCGCGTCGGCGATGACCGCCGAGCTCTCCAGACCGAACTCACCGAAGGAGACGCTCGCGTCGAGGGGATGCTCCTCGTGGATCCGGCGGGCGGCCTCCAGACAGGCGATGGTCTGCTCGGCGGGGATCTCCCGCGTGAACCGGCAGCGATCGAGGACCTCCCGGTCGCGCGGGGTGAAGTCCTCGGTGGATCCGATGAAGCTGACGTCGAACCCCAGGGAAAGGGCGGTCTCCAGTACGCCGGCCCAGCCGCTGAGGACGAGGAGGTGGGGAGCACGCTCAGCCACGGCCGTCACCCTCCATCCGCACCCGCACGTCGCCCGCCGCCGAGAGCGCGTTCTGCAGGGCGAGCTCGGAGGTCGCTCCGGTGGCGAACAGCACGGCGACGCAGCCGTCCTGGTGGGCGACCGTGCGGACGGTCGCCCCGGCAGGCAGCGCCGGGCGGAGGACCGGGGCACCGGGGTGGCCGATGAGGCGATCGGCTCCCTCGCACTCCAGGAACACACCGGGCCTCGGGGCGTACAACCGCACGTGGGCCGCACCGTGGAGGGGGGCCGGCCGTTCGTCCATGAGGGCAGGACGCCGCCGCAGCACGAGGTCGATGAACGCGGCGTACAGGTCGACACCGAGGGACTGGGAGATCTCCTCGCCGAGGAGACCGCCGCCGAGGCGGGGGTTGACCTCGACGGTCTCGAACCCGTCGTCGGTGAGGATGAACTCGGTGTGGGCGAAGCCCTCGGTGTGTCCCACCGCCTTGAGGACCTGCTCGATCCACTGCTCGGCCGCCTTGGCCATGGCGGGTGGCAGGGCGACGGGGAAGGCAAGGGCCTCTTCCCGGAAGAACGGGGGCGGGGACAGGATCCGGCTGCTGACGCCGAGCACCCGCGTCCGGCCTTCCCAGGTCAGCGTTTCGATGCTGTAGAGCGGTCCCGAGAAGTACGGTTCCGCCGTGAGCCGTCCGCGCAGCGGGCAGTGCCGCGCCTCGTCCAGGACGGCGGCGAGCTCCTCCCGTGTACGGGCCAGCCAGACGTGCTCGCTCCCCGTGCCCGAGCTGTCCTTGACGATGAGCGGCAGGCCGGTGCGCGCGGCCAGTGTGGTGGCGTCGTCCCCGTCGGCGAGGGGGAGGCCGTCGGAGCGGGACAGCCCGTGCTCGTACAGGCACCGGCGCAGCCGGGTCTTGTCGCGGACCAGGCGTACACCGGCGGGATCCGGACCGGCCAGGCCGAGGTGTTCGCGGACGGCCAGGGCCACATGGCCCCAGGTGTCCGTGGTGCTGAGGAGGCCCGCCACGTCGCCGATCGCGCGGACGGCGGCGACCACCTCGTCGACATCGTGCGTGTTCACGTCGTGGACGACCAGGTGGGGGCTGTCGACGACGGACAGTTCGTGGACGTACTCGGCTCGGTCGCACGTCAGGAGGTGGACGGTCAGGCCCTCCCGGGCGGCCGCGGCCACGAGCCGGCCGAGCCCGAACTGCAGCCACTCCAGAGCGATGACGTTCCGGCCCGCAGACGCGTTCACAGCTGGTTCTCCTTGCTTCGGGGGTGGAAGGGCCGGCGTCCCCAGTCCATGACCGACCAGGGGTAGGCCAGTTGATCCAGGGACTCGATGAGGGCGGGCGACAGCTCATCGACGTTCCAGGCGTCCCGGGGGCGGGCGTAGACGTTGTCGGCGTAGCGGTGGCCCGTGTCCGCGGCGATGAAGACGCAGGGGCGCCCGGGGGCGCGCGCGGCCTCCCAGCGGGCGGCGAGGTAGTTGCAGCCGGACGACAGGCCCGCGAACAGGCCGTGCCGGCGGAACAGCTCCTGGGTGGCGCCCACCGCCCTCGCGTAGCCCACCCAGTGCACCCGGTCGTACAGTTCGTGGCGCACGTTCCGCATGACGATGGGGCTGCCGATGCCGGAGATGCTGGCCACCGGGTCCTCGACCGGATCGCTGCCGAAGGTGACGCTCTCGAAGGGCTGGACGCCCACGAGTTCCACGTCGTCGTTCAGTTCCCGCAGGTAGGTCGTGAGGCCTCCGGTCGACGCACCGGTGCCGACACCGCCGACCAGGGTGAGAGGTGCGCCGCCGAACTCCTTCTGCAGCAGCTCGGCGCACTCGCGGTAGCCCCGGTAGTGGATCGCGTCGTGGTACTGCTGCATCCAGTGGACGCCGTCTTCCGTGTCGAGGACGTGGGCGACGCGCTCCAGGCGGGCACCCTGGTCCATTTTGTCGACCAACGGTCCCGGCGGAATTTCCACCTGGTCCACGGTGGCGCCCAGCATCTCGAATTGGTGGCGCACCTGGGCGTCAACCTTGGTCGAGCACACGATCCGGCACTTCATCCCGTATTTGTGGCAGGCGAGCGCCAGGGAATACCCGTACGTTCCACTGGAACTGTCCATCAAGGTATCCCCCGGTTTTACGACACCGGTCGCCAGCAATTGCCGAACTGCTTCGAGCGCCGAATAGAGTTTCATCATCTCGAAGCGGACGACATACAGATCGCCGTCCAGCCGGATCACATCCGGCTGCTTCATCGCGTCCGCGATGTGATCGAACACGTCCCCGTCCTGTTCTGTCGAATGGCATGGGTCTGCCGGGCTCATCGGCCGGGGCGCGGCCGGCGCCGGGGGGGAGTGCGCCGGCCGCGCTGTCGGTGGGCGGGAGCCCTCAGGCGGCCGCGGTGACGGCGGGCGCGCCGGCGGGTATCCCGAACGTGCGGTGGGCGGTGCGGGTGGTGAGGAAGCGGATGTCCTCGTCGGACAGGCCGTTGGCCCGGGCGTTCGCGATGTGCCGGGCGAGCGGCTGCGAACCCGCCGCGACGACGCCGTTCTCCTCGTACCACAGGCCGTTGTCACCGGTGTGGTGCAGCGGCCGGCCGCCGAGACGGGCGGAGTCGCACCGGTCCGTCATGATCATCGCGTTGCGTGCACCCATGAGCTGGACGGCACGGGTGGCCAGGGCCAGGTCCACGTGCTCGCCGTCGAAGTTGATGCAGGCGGAGATGCGGCAGTTGACGGCCTGCCGGATGATGGCCCCGGGGACCGGGCCGGCGATCTCGCTGATGTTGTCGAGGGTCCAGTTGGGCACGTCGTACGACTCGATGATCCGGTCCCGCTCCCGGCGGGCGCGCTCCGTGCGGAAGGCGTGCCGGATGTTGAGCGGCATGTCGTTGAACAGGTGGTCGGTCGTCACCCGCACCCCGGTGCCGTTCCACTCCGACTGGTAGGCCGTCTCCACGATGGCGTCGACCGTGTCGGCACTGCGGCGGGGGTCGTCACGGGTGAAGTGGCCGAGGGCCGGGCGCACACCGTGGGCCAGGAGCGTCGGCACGATCCACGAGAAGTCACTGGTGCGCAGGTTGGGGTCGTCCTGGAGGACGGACTCGGGCGAGTAGGCGTCCGGCGACACGACGGTGTAGACGAGGCCGTGGTCGCCCAGGGCGGCCAGCCGCTCCCACTCCTCCCGGCTCGGTGCCCAGACGGTGGACGTGGGGGTGCCGCCGCGGTGGGAGAGGAGCGGCCCCTCCAGCGCGATCCCCGGTACGTGCGGGAGCAGCCCGTCCGCGCGCATCGTCGCGTAGCGGCGCATGAACTCTTCGAACTCGCCGAGCCGGTCACGGTGCAGGTACATCGTGGGCAGGGCGAGCACGCCCTCGCCGGCGCACCACGTGTCGAGGCGGGCGAGGTCCACGCGGGTGAAGTCGGAGAAGTCCACGTCTCCGAATCCATGGCAGTGCACCTCGACCGGACGCATACCGTTCTCGTCCACCTCGAACGGCGTCACGCCTGGTGCGGCTTTCGTCGAACTCATCGGTAAAAGCTCCCTCTTCGGTCGGGCGGTCGCCACGATTCTGGGCCGCCCGCCGGTCCGGTATCCAGAGCGGATCATGGTCATGAAGCTGCATTGCAGCTTCATGAGGGAGCGGAAAGCAGGGCCTTCAGGCGTATTCTCGCGGTGCCGGGCCGCAGGATCTTCACGGGCGATGGACGCGTCAAAGGCCCGCACATTTACGGGTACCACTCGTCACCGCGCCGCCCACCCCCCTATTTTCACGGGAGCCAATCTCCATGCCTCGTCCAACGGTCATGTCCGACCGAGGAACGTCCATGTCCCGCCGACGCCCCCGCGCTTTGGTATCCAGCGTCTCGTCCGATTCCCACACCTGGAACCTCGTCTACCTCCAGCTCGTCCTGGAGGAGCTCGGCCACGAAGTGCACAACGTCGGTGCCTGCGTGCCCGACGAACTCCTCGTCGAGGAGTGCCGCCGCCACCACCCGGACATCGTGGTGGTCAGCAGTGTCAACGGCCACGGCTTCCTCGACGGGCGCCGCCTGATCGCCAGGCTGCGGCGCGAGCCCGACCTGGCCGGGTTACCCGTCGTGATCGGCGGCAAGCTGGGCACCGACGGCGCTGCGGAGGGAACGTACGGTCCGAGTCTGCTCGCCGCGGGATTCACCGCCGTCTTCGAGGGCGACACCGCCGTCCGCGACTTCCGCGCGTACCTGCAGCCGGCTGTCCCGTCCACGTCCCACCCCACCCCCGCCCACCCCGCCGCGGCCCGCAGGACACCATCGGCCATGGCGGGGGCGGCGGCGTGAGGGGCGCCCCCTCCCGCATATCCGTGAGCGGTCTTCCTTCCCGCCCCCGGCCGGTCGGTGACGCGCCGTTCAGGCCGGCCGCACCCCCCTTCGGCGCGGCGGTCGCGGCCGCCAGGGAGGCGGGCGAGCTGATCGTGCAGCCACGGATGGGGTTCGCCACCGGGCCGGCCATGCGGCACGGACTCGAAGCGGTCCGGGACACCGCCGCGCGTACCGTCGGCACGATCACTCTGGACAGCTACACACGGGTGGGCGACCACGACTCCGCGCGGACCGCCCTCCGCAACGGCGACAGCCTCAACGGCTACCCACTGGTCGCCCACGGGCCGGACGCCACCCGCCGGCTGACCGGCGGACTGGGCGGACGGGACTTCGCCGTCCAGGTCCGGCACGGGTCGTCCCTGCCCCTGGACATCTTCCGGGTGCTGCTCGACGCCGGACTCGACGCCACCGAGGGCGGCCCCGTCTCGTACTGCCTGCCCTACAGCCGTACGCCGCTGTCGCGGTCCGTGGACGCCTGGGCCCGGTGCTGCGAACTGCTCGCCGAGCGGTCGCCGACCGCTCACATGGAGAGTTTCGGCGGTTGTCTGCTCGGCCAACTGTGCCCGCCGGGCCTGCTGGTGGCCATGAGCGTCCTCGAAGCGATGTTCTTCGAGCAGCACGGGCTGCGGGACGTCTCTCTCAGTTACGCCCAGCAGACCGACTTCGGCCAGGACGTGGCGGCCGTCGCGGCACTGCGCCGGCTGGCCGGTGAGACGCTGACCCGATCCACCTGGCACATCGTGCTCTACACGTACATGGGCGTCTTCCCGCGCACGGAAGGTGGAGCGCTCGCCCTGCTGCGCCACAGCGCGACCCTGGCCGCCCGCACCGGGGTGGAGCGCCTGATCGTCAAGACCCCGGCCGAGGCCCACCGCATCCCCACCGTCACGGACAACGTCCTGGCGCTGGAGGAGGCGTCCCGCGCGGCGGCCGAGGCGGTCCGTGGGCCGGCGGGCACCACCACCGACCCGGCCGACGACGCCCACGGTGTCTACGAGGAGGCCAGGACCCTCGTCGAAGCCGTGCTGGACCTGCATCCCGACGTGGGCCGGGCCCTCGTCGAGGCCTTCGCCCGGGGTCACTTGGACGTGCCCTACTGCCTGCACGCGGACAACGCCCAGCGGTCCCGCGGCTACATCGACGGCGACGGGCGCCTGCGGTGGCTGTCCGTGGGATCGATGCCGATCCGGGCCACGCCGCCGTCCAGTGGCGCCCGGCTCCGGGCCGACGACTTCCTCGGGATGCTCTCGCACGTCCAGTCGGCGTTCGACTGCTCCGCGGCGCTCGACTGGACCTGACGGCGCGCCGCCGCCCCGCCCCCGACTCCGTTCCCTTCCTCCGTCCGTCGCCACACCGGCGGCGATCCGTGCGGCCCTTGCCGCATCACCCGTGGCACAAGGAGAAACGCAGTGAACATCCCCATACGACCGGACGACGCCCACACCATCGTCGTCGTCGGCACGGGCCCCCGGGGTCTGTCCGTGCTGGAGCGCCTCGCCGTGCTGCTCCGCGAGAACGGCCCCACCGAGCGGCCCGTCCGCATCTACGCCGTGGACGCGGTGGAGGTCGGCGCGGGCCGGGTCTGGCGCACCGACCAGGACGACTGGTACACGATGAACACCGTCATCGGCCAGGTCACCATGTTCTCCGGCGGACCCGACGGCGGGCGCCCCCGTCCTGGCGCGGGCCCTTCGCTCGGCGAGTGGCTGGCGGACTACGCGCCCGAGTCGCCCGGCAGGCCGGCCCTGGGGCCGGACGACTTCGCCTCCCGCCGCGACTACGGGCGCTACCTGCGGTTCGTCTACCGCACCGTCACCGACGAACTTCCCGTCCACGCCCGCCTGATCCCCGTACGCGGCCGCGTGACCGCCGTCCGGCAGGTCCCCGGCGGCGCGTACCAGGTGACCGTCGACGGGTCCCGGACGCTCGTCGCCGACAAGGTCGTGCTGGCCACCGGTCACCCCAGGAACGAGCCCGACGACTTCGACCGCTCCATGCTCCGCTTCACCGAGGGACGTCCTGGCGTGCGGTACCTCGCCGGCGACTCGGCCGCCGACATGGACCTTACCGGTGCCGTCCGCCCCGGGAGCACGGTGGCGATCCGCGGGCTCGGGCTCTCCTTCTACGACGTCCTGCTGTCGCTGACGGTGGGTCGCGGCGGCCGGTTCGTCCGGGACGAAGGGGGCCGCCTGCGGTACGTGGCCGGCGGCGACGAGCCCCACGTCGTCGCCGGTTCGCGCAGCGGCCTGCCGATACCGGCACGCGGGCGCAACCAGAAGGAGCCGGGTTACGTCCATCCCGCCCTGTTCCTCACGCAGGAGGCCGTCGCGGCCGCCCGCGCACGCCGCCGGGCGGCGACCGGCAGCACGCGGCTGGACTTCGCCGAGGACATCCTGCCGCTGGTGCTCAAGGAGGTCGAGCACGTGTACCGCACGACCCATGTGCGGGTCCGGTCCGGTGCTCGGGAGGCGGAGCGCTTCGCCCGTCGGCACGCGCAGAAACTGGCGGCCGGGGAGGACACGGCCGTCCTGCTCAAGGAGGCGGGTCTGGACGACGTGCCCCCGTTGGACCTGTGGGCGCTGGCCCGGCCCTTCCGGGGCGAGACGTTCCCCGACCACGAGACCTGGCACCGGCGCCTGGTGGACGTGATGCGGCGTGACCTCGAAGAGGCGGTGCTCGGAACGATGGACGGCCCGCTGAAAGCGGCGCTGGACGCCCTGCGGGACCTGCGGGGCGTGATCCGGTCGGCCATCGACTACGGCGGTCTGCTCCCCGAGTCCCACCGCGACGCGTTCCTCGGTGCGTACGCCCCCGTCAACGCCCTCCTGTCCGCGGGCCCGCCCATGGTGCGCAGCGAGCAGTTGATGGCGCTCATGGACGCGGGCATCGTGGAGATCGCGGGGCCCGACACCAGGTTCGGCACGGACGAGCGGACCGGCCGGTTCACCATCCACTCCCCGCAGGTGCGGGGGTCGTGGCGGTCTGCCGAGGTACTGATCGACGCGCGCATCCCCACGCCCGCCCTGCCGCGGGACAGCTCCCCGCTCACCCGGCAGCTGCTCGGCGAGGGCGTGGTCCGGGAGTTCGTCAACCGCGACGACGTCACCCGTACCGAATTCGCCACCGGCGGACTGGACGTCGTCCGGGGCACGTTCCAGGTGCGCGACGGCTCCGGACGGGCGCACCCCGGCCTGTACGCGATGGGCATCCCCACCGAGCACGTCCGCTGGTTCACCCAGATCGGCAACGGCCGTCCCGGGGTGGCGACCGACTTCCTGAAGGTGGCCGACACCGTCGCCCGCGAAGTCCTCGCACCGCTCGTCGACCGGTCCGCGCCACGCGAGCGGTCCGCGCGCACCGGCACCGCCGAGCCGGTCCTGGTGGGCCACGACGCTCCCGCGCGCCGTTAGGCCGCCCGTCCCGCGCCATGACCGAGAAGAGAGGCGGCACCGGCATGACCCGTACGTCCCGCACCACAGGCAGTACCCGCACCACAGGCACCACAGGCGCGCCCCGCACGACAGGAGCGGTGGCCACGGCAACCGGCAAGAAAGGCGGCAACGGCCATGCATTCCTCTGACACCGAGGCCACACGCGCGTTCCGCGAGGCGCGTGACGTCCTGCTCGACCACCGGGACGACCTCGAAACGGCCCGCCGGCTGTTCCGGTGGCCCCGTCCGGAGCGTTTCAACTGGGCACTCGACTGGTTCGACACCGTGGCCCGCGGCAACCCCGCGCCCGCACTGCGTGTTCTGAGCCCGGAGGGCCGCACCGACCACTCCTACGACACCATGGCCCGCCGCGCCGACCAGGTGGCCACCTGGCTGCGCGGGCTGGGCGTGCGGCGCAAGGACCCGCTGCTGCTCCTGCTGGACAACCGGGTCGAGCTGTGGGAGACCATGCTCGCCGCCATCAAGCTGGGCGCGGTGATCGTCCCGACGTACACCACCACGACGACGGCCGAACTCGCCGATCGCGTCCAGCGGGCCGGCGTACGGCACGTGGTGGCCGGATCCTCTCTGGCGGACCGCCTGGCGGACGTCCCGGGCGACTGGACGAGGATCGCGGTCGGCGAGCCCCGGCCCGGCTGGGTGCCGTACGCCGACTCCTTCGCGGCGCCGGACCGGTTCACCCCGGACGGTCCCACCCCCGCCGACGACCCGTTGTTCGTCTACTTCACCTCGGGTACCACTTCCCGGCCCAAAATGGTGATCCACACCCACTCCAGCTACCCCGTCGGACACCTCTCGGGGATGTACTGGAACGGGGTCCGCCCCGGTGACTTCCACCTGAACGTCTCCGCCCCGGGCTGGGCCAAGCACGCCTGGAGCTCGTTCTTCGTACCGTGGAACGCCGAGGCCACGGTCGTGGCCCTGGCGGTGGCCCACCCTGGCCCCTCCGACGTCCTCCAGGCGCTGCGGACGGGGGGCGTCACCACGCTCTGCGCTCCGCCCACCGTGTGGCGCGGCATGGTGCGGCACGGGCTGGGCGAGCGGCCGCCCGGGCTCAGGGAGGCGGCCGCCGTCGGTGAGTCGCTGGAACCGGCGCTCTTCCACGCCGTACGGGACGCCTGGGGCATGCCTGTCAGGGACGGTTTCGGGCAGACCGAGACGACCGCCCAGATCGGCAACCCACCGGGGCGGGAAGGCGTCCCGGGCCGGATGGGCTGGGCGCTGCCGGGCTACGACCCGGTGCTGATCGACCGGGAGACCGGCCGCGAGGTTCCCGACGGCACCCCCGGAGAGTTGTGTATCCGGCTGTCGCCGCGGCCCGCCGGGATGATGACGGGGTACGCGGGTGACGCGGAGCGCACGGAGCGCGCGTTCGAGAACGGCGTCTACCACACGGGGGACCTGGTGGTGCGTCACGACGACGGCGGCTTCTCCTACGTCGGCCGTACCGACGACATGTTCAAGTCCTTCGACCACCGGATCTCGCCGCTGGAGCTGGAACGGGTCCTGCTGAGCAGTCCGTTGGTCGCCGAGGCCGCGGTCGTGGCGGTCCCGCACCCGGTGGGGCTGTGGGAGCCGAAGGCCTTCGTCGTGCTCGCCCCGGGCCACGCGAAGGACGCTGTCAGTGCCGAGGCCGTCTTCCGTCACGCGGTCGAGTACCTGCCGCGCGAGAAGTGGGTGCGGCTGCTGGAGTTCGCCGACCGCCTGCCGCTGACGCCCTCCGGCAAGATCCGCCGGGCGGAGCTGCGGGACCGGCCCGAGACGCCCGGGGTCGTCCACCGGATGCCCGTGACACTGGAAGGAGAGGACGATGGAGCACACGACGGACGGGCAGAGCCCGCTGCTGTGCATCTGCGCGCAGGTCACCGAGGGTGAGGTCGCCCGGGCGGTGGAGCGGGGCGCCCACGACCTGGCCGCCGTGCGCGAGGCCACGGAGGCGAACACGGGGTGCGGGGACTGCGCCCACGATATCGAGGACCTGATAGCCGACCACCAGGAGCGGGCGTCGGCCGGCTGACCGTTCCGAGCGGACCGCCGCCCGCCCGCCGGTCCGGGACCGGGACCGGGACCGGGACCGGGGTGGAGCGTGCGGTGTCGGCGGAGAGCCGGGCCGGTGGCCCGGCTCTCCGGCCGCTCAGCGGCGGACACGGCCGGCGAGGAGTGTGCCGGTGGTGGCCAGGGCGAGCCCCGCCAGGGTCATCGGGCCCAGCTGCTGACCGAGCAGTACGGCGGCCAGACCGGCCGTGCTCATGGGCACCAGGTAGAACAGGCTGCTCACCTGACTGGTTCCGTGACGTTGCAGCAGGTGGTAGAGGAGGCCGACCCCGACGATGGAGTTCACCAGCGCGCTCCACAGCAGGACCGGCCAGTACCCCGCGGTGAACTCGACGTCCCAGCCCTCGAGGAGGAGAGCCGGCAGGAACACGACCGCGGCGGCGGCCAGGAGTTGGACGGCATTGCCGCTCACCGGCGCCATGCCGCCGCAGAATCGCCGCTGGTAGACGGTGCCGACCGAGATGCCCAGCAGCCCGAGGGCCAGGAACGCGAGCCCCAGCAGGTGATCGCCGGACAGCCGTACGCCGTCGGACACCGCCAGGGCCACCCCGCCCAGGCCGAGGACCAGGCCGAGCAGTTGGCCCGCGGAGACCCGCTCGTGGAGCAACGGCACCGCCAGCAAGGACGCCGTCAGCGGGTAGAGCGCGATGATCAGGGCCGCCAGTCCCGACGGGACACCGAGGTCCATCCCCACGTAGATGCTGGAGAACTGCACCGCCTGGACGAGGGAGCCCGCGACAGCCAGGTGCAGCAGCGGGCGCCCCCGGGGCAGTTGCTCCCGGCGCATCCGCGCGATGGCCAGCAGGACCAGGCCTGCGATGGCGAAACGTAACGTCGCGAAGGTGTACGGCGCCGCGTGGCGCAGACCGAGCTTCCCGGAGATGAAGCCGGAGCTCCAGACCAGGATCAGGGCCACGCGCGCCGGCAGGTCGGCCGGGCGGGTGGCGCGCCGGCCGGTGGTGGTCGTCGCCGGGGCTCCGCTCGTGGCCGGGGACCGCTCGGCGGCCTCCATGGGCGGGTTCGGACTCGTCACGCTGACCCTCTCCTTCGTGTGCGATAAAAAGTACTGTAGAGCAGAATATCGCTCAAGGGGAGTGGCCCGAGGATGTCCGGTGGTCGCGTTCGCCGCACTCCCGGACATGGAAAAGCCCCACGGACGGGGTCCGTGGGGCGGTGGGGCGAAGGCCCGGGGTCAGTACAGGCTCGAGAAGAGGACACCCACCAACTGGGCGGGCTCGTCGGTGTCGTTGCGGAAGCTGTGGGGACGCCCCGCCGACCACTGGACGCAGTCCCCGGCGCGCAGCGTGTGGTCCACGCCGTTGTACCGGGCCACCAGGGTGCCCCTGGTCACCATGATGAGGTCGGAGCCCTCGTGCTGAAGCTCCTCGTCCAGGCCGCTGTGCGGCGCGAAGTCCCCGGTGACCACCTGGTAGCCGAGCTCCGCGGAGCGCAGCACCCTGTAGACGACACCGGGGGCCCGGTCCAGCTCGTCCTGTTCCTCCCGGGGGAAGACCGAGGGCGTCATCCGGCCCCGGGAGAATCCGAGGAACGAACCGACGTCATGGTCGAAGACCTTGGCCAGACGCCCGAGCCGTTCCAGCGCGATGTCCGTCTCCCCTCGCTCCAGTGCGGCCAGGAAGGACACGGACAGCCCGCACTCCGCGGCGACTTGGCGCAGCGACATCCCCTTGTGCGTACGGAGCCGGTGCAGCACCTCGCCTGGCGGCGGGAAACCCAGCTCCGGATCCCGAGGGAGTCTGGCAGGCGTGGAGGGCTCCGGGGCAGTCATGCCCGCATCCTAAAGGCCGCCGCCGCGCCCTCCGGCCCGGCCCTCACCCCTATCCCTGCCCGAGAAGGCCCGACTGTGCGATCAGGACGCCCAGCTGGCAGCGGCTCCGCGCCCCGAGCTCCTGGTAGATCTTGGCGACGTGGGTGCGACAGGTCCGCACGCTCAGCCCGACGCGCCTGGCGATGGCCTCGTCCGTCTCCCCCTCGGCGAGGAGTTGGATGATGGACATCCGCACTCCGGACACCAGCTCACTCACGTCCACCGCGCGGTTCTGGCTCCCGAAGGGCCGGCCCTTGACCCACGCCCGTTCGAAGACCCCCATCAGGAAGTCGATGACGGCGGGCAGGCGGATCACCACGGCCGCGTCCCGGTTGCTGTCGGCCGGGATGAGGGCCAGCTCGCGGTCGAAGACGACCATCTGCTCGAAGGAGTCGCCGAGGGTGCGGACCTCCCCTCCCGTCCGGCAGATCCGCTCGACATGTTTCCTCGTGGGCGCGTCGAAACGCGTGGCGTGCTGGAACAGGATCCGCGTCCGTACGTCGCGGCCGAACGCCGACTCGGGCGGTTCCCAGGCCCTTTGCACGGCGTCGGTGGTGTCGCGGCCGCCGCCGGGACGGGCGACCAGGATCTCGGAGTCGCACTGCTCGGCGGCCGCGGCGATCTCGGCGGCGATGGCGTCGGCTCCCGTGACGGTCCGGAAGGGCTCGGCGATGCCCGCCTCGCGCATCGTCCGCTCGTGCACGTCCTGGAAGTGCGCCAGTTCCGCCCGGATCTCCTCCGACTGGCGCTCCATGCGGGCTATCTGCGTGTGGAGCGGCGCCAGTCTGCGGGAGGCCGCCGCGTGCGGGGCCACGGGGACCAGGACGGTCCGGTCGGCGGCCAGGGGGCGCAGCAACTCGCCGTCCACCAGCAGCCGGACCGCGCGGGTCACGCGCGCGTCGTCCCAGCCCAGCTCTTCGGCGGCCTGGGAAACACAGAGGACCTGGCACCGAATCGCCAGTCGGTACAGCTCCTCGAGGTCGTCGGTGTCCCGTAACAGGTCGGGGTACCGGGCCGTGAGACCTGCCTGCATCTCTCCCCCTCAGGCGTAACTTATACTGGACGGTCGTACTTAATATTGCACGGGGCTGCTGGGTCGTCAACCACAGCGGACGAGCGCGCTCCGCAGAATGGGATCTTGTCCTTCGTGGCGGACGGCCGCCATCGCTCCGCCGAGAATTGCGTGATCTTTACGAGGTAAGGCCGAGAAAAGGGGGCTCGCCGGTGCCGGCGCGACGTGCGGCGCCCACGGCGCCGTCACACCTCGAACTGCCGCACGGCCGGTGACGCGTACGCGGTGGCCACCTGCACGAGGAAGGACGTCTCCTCGTGCAGGTCCGCGGTGCGGAAGTCGCTCGAGCTCGCCGACGGCGGCCGCGGCGGCGCGCCTTCCAGCATGGCCCGGCGAGCCTGGTGCAGGACGCACGCCAGCACGGCCGCCTCGGTGCTGACGCCCGGCGTCCGGACCGACCGCAGGTACTCCCGTGCCCGGCCGGGCACCGACGGCCGGCAGTAGGGCTGCAGGACCAGCAGGGCGTCACGGATCTCGATGAGCTTGCGGTACTCGAGCAGGCTGAACGGCCCCTGTGGCCGCAGCAGTTCCGCCAGCCGCGAGCGGCGGTGGACCAGCACCACGTGGGGGACGAGCGCCGTGAGGTCGGACCACAGCGGCCACAGCCGCCAGATGGTCGCGACGCGGCCGGCCGTCTCCCGGGCGGCGGCGATCAGCGGCACCGCGATGGCCGCCGCTCTCAGCAGCGCGTGGAGGACCATGCAGTAGGGCAGGACCGCGGCGGTCCAGTCGGCCGGAACCACCAGCCGGACGCTCTTCCCCAGCCAGAACACGCCGGCGAACGCGGTACCCATCCCGAAGAGGTACACCGTGGCCCGCGCCAGTCGGCTGTCGCTTTCGTGGCCGTAGCGCCGGCACACCACCGCGCACACGGCGTCGGCCGTCAGATGGGCGCCGATCAGGACGGTCCAGTAGGCGAGGCCGGGGACGTGGTCGTCCGGGCCGCGGATGGTGTGAGCCGAGTGCGGGGGCGCGATCCGGTCCAGCACGACCAGGGCTCCGATGGCCACGACCGTCGTGCAGTACAACGCGTGCCGGTACCTGCGGCGGCTGCCGGTCCCCGTGACCACGAAGTCCAGCACGGCGCTCGCCGAGACGACCCCGAGGAGATTCGTCGTGAGGCTCAGGCCGTGGAGCGAGTCCCCCGCCCGGCGGGCGAGAAGGCCGCTCAGCACGCTCAGCGTCATGGCCGCCGCCGCGGTCGCCACCGCCAGCCACAGCGCGCGCTGCCGGGGCACCCGGATCGTCGCGGGGGCCCGCAGCACCACAACGGTCCACAGGACGACGACCGCGAGGATCTCCAGTCGCTGCCCCACGGCGGCCCAGTCAGCGATCACGCGTCGTTCCGACTCCCAGCGCGGCTTCCAGCGTGTTCGCCGCACCGGTGGCCCCCGCCGGGTCCGCGCCACCGAAGCGGCCCTGCCAGGTGCGCAGGACGCTGGCGAACATCTCCGCCTCCTGTTCCTCCCGCGTGGTGTAGTCCGTACGGCCCAGGAGGCGCTCGATCAGACGGGGGCTCAGGTCGGACAGCAGGGCGCCAAGGCCACCGAAGTCGTCCGAGCGGACGGGGTGGTGGTCGAACAGCAGGTGACCGATCTCGTGCAGCACGATGTGCTCCTGGTGGGAGCGCGTCGTCTGCTGCTCGAAGAAGATGTGGTCGGCCGCGCTGGTGGCCAGCCACAGACCGCACACCCCGGCCGTCGCGGCGTGCAGCGGCAGCGGATGGAGGTGGAGGGGGCGGCCCCGCAGGGTCTCCAGACTCCCGCAGAGGGCGTCGAGGGAGAACGGGCGCGGCGGATCGAGCTCTTCGAGCAAAGCCTCACAGCGGCGACGGAGTTTGACGTACCTGGCCGGCATGCGGTGTGCCCCCACGTTCCTTTTCCGGCGGTGACTGCGTCGTCGTCGTCAGTGTTGTGCGCCCTGCGGCCCCGCTCCGGCCGTGCGGCCGGGTGGCGACGCGGGCTCCGTTCCGTCGGTGGGCGTCAGGCCCTGAAGCCGCCGGACCTCGTCCACCATCGTCAGCAGGGCGTCGAGGCTGGCGGGGGAAAGACCGTTCGCCCGCAGGGCCAGGTTGCGCACCTGGGCGTCACCGAGGGCGGAGGCGAGCGCCAACTGGGCGTTGACCTTCCGGGCCACACCGTCGTTGACGAAGTACTCCACCGGCACGCCGAAGAACTCGGCGAGCGCTTCCAGGTGGTCGAGCGTCACATTCGACTTCTTGCCCGTGGCCAGTTCCCACAGGTAGGTGCCGGAAATGGCCCGCCCGGTCACCTCCCGGATCTCCTGGGCCAGCTTCGTGTAGCCCGGCCGGCGCCGCTCGTCGGGGTAGACGGCCGTGATCAGGGTGGTGAGCCGCTCGTCGATCTTCCGTTCGCACGCCGGACCCGAGCGCTTGGACCGTGCTCCGCTCATGCTCGTCCGTTCCTTCCGCATGGGGAACACATCTCGTCGGACCCCTTCGCTGATGCGTACGAGTGCGAGCGCGACAACCATACAATTGCCCGCCGAGGTTGACGAGCCGTCACCGTATGCATCCCGTCACCGCACGTGTCACGCCGCCACCGCACGCGGCCCCTTCTCGCCATGCGTCTCCGTACGTCTTTCGTCCCTCACCGGCCGTCACGCGGCTCGACGCGGAAGTCGAAGGCGACCGTGCCCGGATCGACGGCCGTCACCCCACCGTCGACCGTCAGCACCGCCCCGTTGACCAGCGAGGCGGCCGGGGAGAGGAGCCAGGTGATGGCCTCCGCCACCTCGCGCGGCTCACCCGGGCGGCCCGCCGGGCAGAGACGGGTCGCCGTCTCGTAGGCCGTCTCGACGCCGTCCGCCGCGGGCCCCCCGGACCCCAGGCCGGCCTCGTCGGCGAACCGTGCCATCCGCCGGTCCGCCATGTCGGTGCGCACCCAGCTCGGGCACACGGTGTTGGCCCGCAGCCCGCGGCCGCCGTAGTCCACGGCCAGGGAGCGGCACAACTGGAGCAGGGCGGCCTTGGATGTGGCGTACGCGGCGTTGCCCATACCGTTGCGCAGCGCGGACACCGAGGCGACGGCGACGACCGAGCCCCGCGCCTGAAGCAGGTGCGGCAGCGCGGCACGGAGCAGGAGGAAGGGGCCCGTGACGTTGGTGCGCATCACGGTCTCCCAGTCCTCGACGGACAGTTCCCCGACCCCGCCGCCGCGTCCGATGCCCGCGTTGAGCACCAGCCCGTCCAGCCGGCCGTACGCGGCCACGGCGGCGTCCACCAGCCCCTGGACCGCGTCGGGGTCACCGACGTCGGCCGGATGGGCCAGGGCGCCGGTCTCCTCGGCGACGCGCTCCAGCGGTTCGGGCCGCCGCCCCGAGACGACCACGTGGTGCCCCGTCGACCGCAGCAACCGGGCGGTCGCCGCCCCGATGCCCGTCCCGCCCCCGGTGACGACGACGACACGGCGGTCCGTCACCGGCATGAGGCCCTCCTGTCATGATCGCGTGAGCCGTCCATCGTAGGCGGGCCCGTCACCGGGACACTCGTCCGGGGTCGTCGCGAACGGGCGGCGGTGCCAGTCCATGGCCGACCACGGCAGGGAGAGGTCGCCCAGGTCGTCGATCACCTTCGGTTCGAGACCGGTGACGGGCGTGACGGAGGCGTGCTTGCGGTAGACGCTGTCCATGTAGCGGTGGCCGGTGTCGGCCGCGATGAAGACGTACTGGCGGTGCGGGTTGAGCCGGGCCTCCCACGCTGCGGCCAGATAGGTGCAGCCGGACGACATCCCGGCGAACACCCCGTGCTCGCGGTACAGCGCGACGGTGGCGGCGATCGCCTGCTCGTGCGCGATCCAGTGGACCCGGTCGTACAGGGCGTGCCGCACGTTCCTGAACGGGACGGGGCTGCCGATTCCCGAGATGCTCGCCACCGGGTCCTCGACGGGGTCGCTGCCGAAGGTGACGCTCTCGAAGGGCTGTACGCCGATGAGGTCGGTGTCGCCCCGAAGGTCGCGCAGGTAGGTGGTGAGCGCCCCGGTGGAGGCGCCCGACCCCACCCCGCCGACGAGCGTCAGCGGGCCGTCGCCGCACTGCTGGTGGATGAGCCGGGCGCAGTCGCGGTAGCCCAGGTAGTGGTAGTCCTCGTGGTACTGCTGCATCCAGTGGATGTCGTCCCGCTCCGCGAGGAGCTGGTGGACGCGCGCGAGACGCACCTCGAGGTCCATCTTGTCGACCAGCGGGCCGGGCGGGATGGCCACCTGGTCCACCACGGCCCCGAGCAGTTCGAGCTGCACCACGACCGACGGGTCGACCTTGGTGGAGCAGACGATGTGGCACTTCATGCCGTACTTGTGACAGGCCAGGGCCAGCGAGGCGGCGTAGGTGCCGCTGGACGAGTCCATCAGGGTGTCACCGGGCCGGACCCGGCCGGTGCGGAGCAGGTGCTCGACGGCCGCCAGCGCCGAGTACACCTTCATGGTCTCGAACCGTGCGACGACGAGGTTGCCTTCGAGCCGGACCAGGTCCGGCAGCTTCACCGCGTCGGCGATGTGGTCATACATGTCCCCACCCCACGTGAGAGAAGTGGCACTGGTGGCCCAGACTCAGGAAGAACTCGGAGAGTTCGGCGCGCGTCCGCTGGTCGGGGCGCCGCTGGAAGAGGTATCCGACGACCGTGCCGGTGTGGGCCACGAACAGCCCGTCGGCCCCGAGCCGCGCGCGGTGGTCGAGCAGGACGTCGAAGGTCCGCTTGGGGAGGACGCCCTGGGAGAGCGTGGCGCTGCGGGTGGCGGCGGCCGCGACCGCGGCGGCGTCGTTCCGGCCGAAGGCCGTGAGGAGACCGTCGAGGCACTCCCGGTAGGCGCCGCGGTGACGGCTGTAGTGCGCCAGCAGCGCGGGACCGGCCGCCTCCGTGTCGACGGTTCCCTCCTCGGCGATGTAGCAGGCGTGCAGGCCCACCGTGGCGCCGAGCGGCCGTACGATCCTCTGGCCGGCGCTCAGGTAGAGGGCGAACTCGTCGAGGAAGACGCTGTCGGCGCGTTCTATCCGGCCGAGGATGCCGGTGACGGCGTCCTGGTCGTAGGGCAGGGCGAACAGGCGGAAGAGGCAGCGCAGGGCGGCGACGATGTCGGCGGTTGAACTGGCCATGCCCTTGCCGACGGGGAGTTCGCTGTGGAACGCCAGCCGTCCGGTCGGCATCGTCAGGCCGTAGTGGTCCAGGAACAGCTCCACGGCCCGACCGGCCTTCGGCCGCGCGTCCAGGGCGGAGCCGTCGAAGCCGGTGCCGTCCGGGCCGGCGGTGAAATGGCACCAGCTGAACTTGTCGACGGGCAGGGAGACGACGGCGATGTGAGGGACGCCCGCCTCCCAGTGCGGCCCCTGGTACAGCTCCCCCAGGGTGCCGTTGCAGACCCCGCTGCGGTACGCCGGGACCGTGCCCGGCACGGTGGTCCGCCGACCGCCCCCGGGGGTCAGCAGCTCAGGCGACGTGCGCAGCATGGCCAACCCCTTCGGAACCAGGTGCGGTTGCCTCGGTGGCCGAGATCGCGGCGGTGATGACCGCGAGGCCCCGGGCGAGATCCTCCTCATCGATGGTGAGCGGCGGCAGTACACGCAGGACCTCGTCGGCCCGGCCGCAGCGCTCCACCACCAAGCCGTCCTGGAAGCACCGCTGCTGGATACGCCGGGCACGCTCGGGGTCGCCCGTGTCGACCCCGGCGACCAGGCCCCGGCCGCGCACCGGCAGGCCGTGCTCGGCGGTGACCCGGGCGGCGAACCGTGCGAGGGTGCCCGCGTTCGCGGTCAGCCGCTCCAGGAAGTCCGGGTCGCTCCAGTGGCCGAGGGCGGCCGTGGCCGTCACGAACGCCAGTTGGTTGCCGCGGAAGGTCCCGCTGTGCTCGCCGGGAGCCCAGACGTCCAGCTCGGGGGCGATGAGCAGCAGCGCCATGGGAAGTCCGTAACCACTGATGGACTTCGACAGGGTGACGAGGTCCGGGGTGATGCCGGCCTCTTCGAAGCTGAAGAACTCCCCGGTGCGCCCGCAACCGGCGAAGATGTCGTCCACGATCAGCACGATCCCGTGGCGACGCGTGAAGTCCCTGAGGCCGCGGAGGAATTCCGGTGGCGCGCAGTAGACACCGCCGTCGGACTGGACGGTCTCCAGGATGACGGCCGCCGGCGGCGGGTTGCCGCTGGCGCTGTCCGCGACCATCCGCTCCAGGTACGCCAGCGTGTCGAAGCTTCCGGTCGGGCCCTCCGGGTACGGCACGAAGACGGTGCCGTGCGGGTCCAGGCCCAGCGATGCGCGGACCTCCAGATTCCCGGTCACGGCCAGCGACCCGGCGGAGACACCGTGGAAGCCCCCGTAGAACGAGACCGTGCCGCGGCGGCCGGTGGCCTTGCGTGCGAGCTTGAGGGCCGCTTCCACCGCATTGGTGCCGGTCGGCCCGCAGAACTGCACACGGTGGTCCAGGCCGCGGGGGGCGAGGACCGTGTCATGCAGGGCGTCCAGGAACTCCCTCTTCGCGACCGTTAAGAGGTCCAGCCCGTGGGTCAGGCCGTCCGCCGCGATGTGGTCGAGCAGGCGCGCCTTGAGGGCGGGCGGGTTGTGACCGTAGTTGAGGGCTCCTGATCCGCAGAAGAAGTCCAGGTACTCCCGGCCGTCCTCGTCGTAGAGGAAGGACCCGCGACCCCGGGCGAAGACGGCGGGGAACTTGCGGGAGTAGCTGCGTACCTCCGACTCCCGTGGGTGGGAGGTCTTCTCCTGGGGCGGTCGGGGTGTCGTCGTGGTGCGCATCCGGTACTCCTTCGGCCTGTCCTGGCCCGGACTGGCGGGGCGGTGGTGGAGGTGTGGGTGCCTTGGAGGCGTGGCGGCGCCGTGTCGAGGACGTCCCGGGCGGAAGGCCGGGGGCGGTCCCGCATGCGATGGGGCGGAGCCTCGGACGGCAAGGTTCGCGATCGCGATTTTTCCTGGCTCCGGTGGGAGGCGCCCCGACACGGCAGGGGCGCGGGCCACCAGTGCGGCGGCCGCCCGCCCGACGGACGCGGACCGGAGTCCGGGGCGCACACGAAAACCTCGAAGACGGTGCCCGAAGCAGGCCGCCACGAAAGCACCCCGGCCAAGCGACTGTCAACGAGTTGGATCAGCGAGGGGTCTGGGACGAAGGTTCCGCTTCAGCCATGGCTCCCGCTCTGGCCTGCGTATTCAACCGTCCTGAAGATGTTCCGGAAGACCGTCCGCAACCGCCGGCGCGGCCGCGGCACCCTGCAACAACATCCCCCACAGCTTCCTGCGTTGCAGCTTCCTGCCCCCGGACAGCCCTTCAGCTCCGGTCCGTCGACGGAACACACTGGCCGCACTCCCCAGCCCGGCCAACGATCGGAGATACCGGCGTGCACGTCGCAGCTCTCGAATGGCTCACCTTCGGCCTCGCCAGGATGACCGAGGCCGCCCACCGGCGCGGCCTGACACTCCACCTGCTGACCGCCGACCGCACCGAATACGCCTCCGAGCTGCGCCGCATCCCCCCGGGGCACCTCGTCGTCCACGACGTCGACACCTCGGACGCCACACGCGTGGCCAAGCAACTGCGTACGATCCACGGCCTGGCCGGGCTCATCAGCACCACCGACGTGGGCAGTCGGGTGGCCCTGGAGGTCGCGGCCGAGCTGGGGCTGCCCTCCCAGAACGCCGACGCCGTACGGCTCGCGCGGGACAAGGCCGCGCTGCGCCGCCACCTGCACGGCGCCGGCCTGTCGCGCGCCTCCCAGGTGACCGTCGACCCGTTCGCCCCGGATGCCGCGGCCGTGAGCGGCACCCTGAGCTACCCGGCCGTACTGAAGGACGTGTCCGGCACCGGGAGCGAGGGCGTGTGGATCGCCTACGGCCCCGACGACGTCCCCGGCATCCTCGGCGCCGCCCGCAACGGCCGCCTCAGGGGCGGCGCCCTCACCGCCGAGCCGTACTTCACCGGGCCGCTCTACAGCGCCGAAACCCTGAGCTGGGACGGTGAGACACGACTCCTGGGAGTCAGCAGCCGGCTGCTGTCCCCCCTGCCGTACTTCCGCGAGGAGGGTGAGGCGTTCCCCGTCGCCCTTCCCGCACCGCGTCGGGAGGAGCTGAGCGCCTGGGTGTCGGCCGTCCTGGACGGGATCGGCCACCGCGGCTTCTCCCACACCGAGTTCATCGTCACCGACGACGGGTTCGAGATCGTCGAGATCAACCCCCGCATGGGCGGCGGGCTGATCGGCGAACTGCTCTGCGGGGCCTTCGACGCCGACATCCACGCCGCGTTCGTCGACATGGCCCTCGGCAACCGGCCCGCGCTGTTCGACGCCCCGCTGGTCCCGGTGCGCGGCATGTCGGAGGTCCACCTCATCGCCGACCGCACCGGAGTGTTCGACGGCTTCGAAGGAGAGCACCTCCTGACCGGCCACCCCGGCTCGCCCCGGCTCCACTCGGCGCGCGTCCCCGGGCAAACCGTCGACTCGATCACCGACTGGCGTGGCAGCGTCGGGTCCGTGCTGGCGGAAGGGGACACGGCGGAACTCGCCATGCACAACGCGGCGGCGGCAGCCCGGCTCGTACGCCCTCGCATCATCTGACTCCGCCTCGGCCGTTTCCCCCCACGCGGCCGAGGCGGGCACCCCCGTTCCCGGAGGGCGCCTCTCACCGGCGGCGGCATCCCGCGCCTCACCCATGTGTGCGGGCGATCGCGGCCGGCGACCGCCCGATGCTCCCGTCAACGACCCGGCTGCGGAGGGTCGCGTCGCCACCTTCGCCTCGTTCCTGCGACGCCGACCGCGGAAGGGACACAGCAGCCACAGGATGTGCGAGGTGAGGTCGTCGGGACCGCGCACGGTCACGTCTTCCGAGCCGTCCTCGGCGACCCGCAGCGCGGTGCGGGCCTGGGCGAGCGCGGCGCGCGGTCCCCGGTGTGGCCGGCGCAGAGCCGGCACCGATGGAGACGCGGCCCGTGGGGCCGAGCCGGCGTGCGAGCACCGCACCCCGGCCATCCCGGCCGATTACCTCGAGTCGGCGGACCCTAACGCTCCGTACGGACGCGTGGCACAGGAGAGGCCCCGACCAACAAGACGCCGGTACGCCCCGAGCACCTCACCGGCACCCCGTGCAGCCCTCCGGGCGGTGCGTGCCTCCCGGTGCACCGCCCGGGATCACCCACCGCGAGGCGTCCAACACCCCGTTGCGTCACGCCGTGTGCCCCGTCGTCCCCCTCCTCGGGCAGTTGCTGCGGAAGGTCGGGGGCCGCGTCAATGGGAGCTTCCTCCTACCCATCGGCATCTGCCGTGGGTAAACGTATAGAAGCATTGCAAATGCCAGCCTTATCGCTCTAGCGTGGCGCTTATGCAGTCCTACACCATTGGACAGGCGGCACGTCTGCTCGGCGTCAGCCCCGACACCGCGCGCCGCTGGGCGGATGCCGGCCGGGTCGCGACCCATCGCGACGAAGCGGGTCGCCGCCTCATCGACGGCCGGGATCTGGCCGCCTTCTCCATCGAGGTCTCCCAGGGGGGCGGCGGCGAGGAGGACGGCTCGTACACCACGGCCCGCAACGCCTTTCCCGGCATCGTCACCGCCGTCAAGCTCGGTGACGTCGCGGCCCAGGTCGAGATCCAGGCGGGACCCCACCGGATCGTCTCGCTCCTGACCCGGGAGGCCGTGGAGGAGCTGGGTCTCGAAGTCGGCATGCAGGCCACCGCCCGCGTGAAGTCGACCAGCGTGCACATCGACCGCGCCTGAACCCGGCCTCAGGCACACAAGCGGCGTCGCCGTCACCGGCGCGGCTCACCACCGTCCGCTCGGACGCATCCAGCCGACCTGTCCCCAAGGGAGCACCACCGTCATGGCCCTGAACCCCACGAGACGCCGCTCCGCCGCCGCAGTCCTGACGGCCGCCCTTCTCGTTCCGCTCGCCGCCTGCGGCAATGACGGCTCCGACCAGGGAGGGGAGGCCAGGAAGCGCAAGGGCGCGGCCGCCGGAGCTCCCCCGGCCGATCTGACGGTCCTGGCGGCCGCCTCGCTGACCGACGTCTTCAAGGCCGCCGGCGCGGCGTACGAGAAGGAGAACCCGGGCACGAGGATCACCTTCTCCTTCGCCGGGTCGCAGGAGCTGATCGCCCAGGTCAGGCAGGGAGCTCCCGCGGACGCCCTGGTCACCGCCGACACCAGGAGCATGGACAGCGTGAGGGCGGAGACCGGCACCCCGGCCGTCATCGCCAGGAACCGCCTCGTCATCGCCACCACCGAGGGCAATCCGCGTGCGGTCGACGAGCTCAAGGACCTCGGCGACCCGAAGCTGAAGGTCGTCCTCGCCGCCCCCGAGGTGCCGGCCGGCAAGTACAGCAGGAAGATCCTCGACGCCCAGAAGATCGCGGTGAAGCCGGTCTCCCAGGAGCCCAACGTCAGGGCCGTGCTGAGCAAGGTCGAGCTCGGCGAGGCCGACGCCGGACTCGTCTACAAGACCGACGCCGCCGGCGCGCCCGACAAGGTCGACGCCGTCGACATCCCCGACGCGCAGAACGCCGTCGCCCAGTACCCGGCCGCCACGCTGAAGCAGTCCAGGAACACCGAGGCCGCCGCCGCCTTCGTGGCCTGGCTGTCCTCGCCAAAGGCCCAGAAGATCCTTCAGGACGCCGGATTCCAGAAGCCGTGATCAGTGAGTGGCTGCCCTTCCGGCGGATGGGCGGCCCCGTCGTTCGAGTTCACCGCTCCATATGCCCGAGGATTTCTTGATGAAGCTCAGCCGCAGCCGTGAGCCGGGACCTCGCACCCCCGTCACGCTGGCCGTCCCCGCACTGCTGGCGGTCGCCTTCCTGCTGCTGCCGCTGCTCGGGATCCTCGCCCGCACCCCCTGGGGAGAACTCGCCGGCCACCTCACGACGCCCGGCACCGTCGAGGCCTTCCGGCTCTCCCTCGTGGTCGCGTGCTGGGCGCTCGGCCTGTCCCTGGTCCTGGGCGTACCGCTGGCGTGGCTGCTGGCCCGGGTGCGCTTTCCCGGCAAGGCGTTCGTACGTTCCCTCGTGCTGCTGCCGATGGTGCTGCCGCCGACGGTCGGGGGTGTGGCGCTGCTGCTCGGGTTCGGGCGCCGAGGGCTGCTCGGGCCGTGGCTGGAGGACACTTTCGGCATCACCCTGCCGTTCCACACCTCCGGCGCCGTCCTCGCCGCGACATTCGTGGCCATGCCGTTCCTCGTCATCAGCCTGGAAGGCGCGCTGGCCGGACTGCGTCCCCGTTACGAGGAGACCGCCGCCTCCCTGGGTGCTTCTCCGGTACGGGTGTTCTTCACCGTCACCATGCCGATGGTGGCACCCGGGCTCATCGCCGGTGCCGCCCTCACGTGGGCGAGGGCGCTGGGCGAGTTCGGCGCCACCATCACCTTCGCCGGCAACCTTCCCGGCACCACCCAGACCCTGCCGCTCCAGGTGTATCTGCTGCTCCAGGAACAGCCGGAAGCCGCCACGTCGGTGTCGCTGCTGCTGCTCGCCATCGCCATGCTGGTCCTCGTCGCGCTGCGGGGCCGCTGGACGGGCACGCCCACCGCCCCCCGCTCCCCCGAGCCCGGCCCCCAGGTGGACCGGGCCGCCCCGGACGGGGTGCCCGGCCTCGCCGCGTCGCCGCCCGCCACCTCACCGGAGCGCTGGTCCCTGCACGCCGACGTGACCGGCTTCAACCAGTTGGCCCTGGCCGCCGAACCGGGCACCACCATTGCCGTCGTGGGTCCCAACGGCGCCGGCAAGACGACCCTCCTGCGGGCCCTCCTCGGACTCACCCCACGCGCCCACGCCGAGCTGCGGCTCGGCAACACCGACGTCACCGCCCTGCCCCCGCACCGCCGGGGCGTCGCCTGGGTCCCGCAGGACGGCGCGCTCTTCCCCCGTATGAGCGCCCTGGCCAACACCGCGTACGGGCTGCGGGCCCAGCGCGTTCCTCGGGCGGAGGCCCGCCGCGCCGCCCAGGAGTGGCTCGACCGGCTCGGTGTGGGGCACCTGGCCCACCGCAAGCCCGCGCAGCTCTCCGGCGGCCAGGCCCAGCGCGTCGCCCTCGCCCGCGCGCTCGCCGCGCGCCCCAGGCTCCTGCTGCTGGACGAACCGCTGGCGGCACTCGACCAGACGACCCGCGC
Organism: Streptomyces sp. NPDC000229; assembly: GCF_040300825.1. NCBI lineage: Bacteria > Bacillati > Actinomycetota > Actinomycetes > Kitasatosporales > Streptomycetaceae > Streptomyces > Streptomyces sp. NPDC000229. Next base: position 21,797 of record NZ_JBEPEL010000042.1, on the reverse strand, counting down.
GCACGTACGCCACACCCTGCGCACCCACCTGGGCGCCTTCGGCGGCGTCTGCCTGATCGTCACGCACGACCCCGTCGAAGCGGTCGCGCTCGCCGACCGGGTCCTCGTCCTCCACGAGGGTCGCGCCATCCAGGACGCACCGCCCGCGGACGTCTCCCGGCACCCCCGCTCCCCCTGGGTCGCGCGCATGCTCGGCCGCAACGCCTGGCCCGGTACCGCGACCGCAGAAGGGATCCGGCTCGCCGATGGCGGCACGCTGACCGTCGCCGAGCCGCTCCCCGAGGGCGTCGACGCCCTCGCGATCTTCGCGCCCGAAGCGGTCGCCCTGCACCGCGAGAAGCCGACCGGGAGCCCTCGCAACGTGTGGCCCGGTACGGTCCGGGAGATCACCGCCGCGGGAAGCCGACTGCGTGTCCTCGTCACCTCCGGACAGGCGCCGGACCTCGTCGCCGAGATCACCCCGGAGGCCGCCGCCGAACTCGGCCTCGCGGACGGAACTCCCGTCTGGACCAGCGTCAAGGCGACCGAGACGACCCTGGTCGCCCTCTGAACCGGACGGCGTGCCCGCGCACGCACCAGGCGCTCCCCCGGACTCGTCGCCTCCGAAGTCCGAACCCGCGGCGGTGCCCCGCCCGGACCGCGGTTCGGCGACCGCGCCGCGCCTGCCACCGGGTTCGGCGGCCGGCGGTCGGCGAGGTGCCGACTGATGGGCGGTGGCCTGATTGCACCGCCGACCGTTGTAGCTGACAGGTACGGTTTGGCCATGGATGTTTCCGGAATGAACTCCGCCGATGAGAACGCCGGGCGCTCGGCGGCCGTCAAGGCCACCGCTCGCCAACTGCTGGTGAAACTGGGCGCCGGAGGGCTGACCCCGGACGCCGTCGCCCAGGCCGGCGGACTGGCCGTCACGGACGTGGAGGCCGTCTTCCCGCATCGGGACGACCTGCTCACCGCGTTGGTCATCGACGCGTACAACGAGTCGGGCGCCGCCATGGAGCAGGCCGATCAGGCGGCCAGGGACGGTGGCGCGTCGGCGGGCGCGCGGCTCCTCGCGGTCACCCGCGCGCTGCGCCAGTGGTCCTTCGACAACACCGCCGAGTTCACGCTGATCTACGGCTCCCCCATTCCGGACTACCACGCCCCGCAGGACACGGTCCCGCCCGCCTCGCGCACCCCCGCGGTGCTGGCCGGCATCGTGCGATCGGCCTTGGAAGCCGGTGAACTGACCGCGCCGCGGCGGGCGGTGGCCGGGCCGCCGCTGCTCCTGCCGGAGGCCGTGGAGCTCTTCGGCGGCGTGCCCGAGGCTCCGTTCTCGGACATCATCGAGCGCGGCATCGTGCTGTGGAGCAGCCTCATCGGGCTCCTGGTGTTCCAGGTCTTCAGCCGTACCCACGACAGCGTCCGGGACGAGTCCGCGTTCTTCGACTTCGCCATCGCCGTGGCCGCCGAAGGAATCGGTCTCGTGGTCCCCTTGGGCGAAACCACCGACTGACCGTTCGCCGCGATGCGCGGCGCCCGCGGGGAACCAGGTTCGTGAACAGCATCAGAACGCTCTGCTTCGTCATTGCGGCGCTCTCGTCGTATGCCGCGCTCGTCTACCGGCTGTGCCAGGTGAGGCGCAGTTGGAGGGAGAACGCCTACCGCACACTCGTCATCACGCTGCTGCTCCAGTGCCTCACCTTCACGATGGGTGCCGTCGCCATGGGGAGCGGCAGCTTCCTCGGCGTCGGCAATCTCGCCATCCTTCTGATGCACCTGTCGGCGGTCGCCTTCTGCGTCAGCGCGCAGATCATCCTGCTGCGCTGGGCGGCGGCCGAGGAGGAGGCGGCACGGAAGTCCCGCTACTGGCTGGTCACCGGCATCGTCCTCGACGCGCTTCTGACGGCGCTCTTCTTCGTCGCGGACGGCCCCGGCCGGCCGGCTTCGGACTTCGACACCGGCAGCGGACAGCCGCTGGTCCTCACCTACCTGCTGCTGTTCATCGTCTCGCAGGCGGTCCCCTGCGTCACGATCTTCCGCCAGTGCGGCCCCTACGCCCGTATGACCGACAAGGCCTCACTGCGCCAGGCCCTGCGGCTGCTCTCCGTCGCCGCGGTGATCCTCTTCCTGTACTGCGTGGCCAGAACGGTCAACATCCTCACCGCCGCGTCCGGGATCGACATCGGTCTGTGGAAGCTCGCCTCCAACGTCTTCAGCGCGGTGGGGATCGTCACCCTGTCGCTCAGCCTGACCATGTCCTCCTGGTCGACCCGGGCCGCCAAACTCCTGGGCTGGGCGCGCAGTTACCGCTCGTACCGCGCTCTGTACCCGCTCTGGCGGGACCTGTACGAGTCCTCCCCGGACATCGTCCTGGAGCCGCCCGGAGCTTCCGTCTCCGACCTCGACTACCGCCTCCACCGCCGGGTCGTCGAAATACGCGACGGGTGGCGGGACTTGCGTCCGTACATCGACCGCACGGCCAACGGCGCCGGCGCGGTGGGGCCCAGCATGAGCGGGGAGTCCCTGCAGGCGTACACCGAAGCGGCACAGATCAGGCAGGCCCTTCGCGCCAAGCGCGCCGGGACCATCCCGGACGACAACAAGGACGCCGGCGACTTCGATGATCGTGATACGGACAACTTCACCGCGGAAGTCGCCTGGCTGACCAAGGTCGCGTCCGCCTACCGTAAGCTCGGCAGAGCTGGTTGAGAGCTCCCGCCCGGTCTGGTCCCCCGTCAGACCGGGCGGGTTTTTCTTCCCCCGCGATTCCCCCGTGGTTCCCCCGCGACTCCCCCGTACTTCCCCCGTTCTTTCCCCGTGGTTCCCCCGCTCTCCGTCGGGCCGGACGGAGTGTGTTCCGCCCGGCCCCGGTCCGGTCCGTCCTCCGAGGGCCGGACCTGCCGACATGACCGCCGACCAACTCGGCCACCCCCGTGAACCAAGTTAGCTGGCAGCTATCGGCGAGCTCCAACGGTGGCGGAGTCCCGGCCAATTGTCAACTGACTGCTAATCTGCGAAACTGACGATTAGCCAAGGGCTAAGCCGAGGAGGTGCCGGGAGGGAGATTCGCAATGTCCGAGACTGATGACCGGCCCGTGCTGGCAGTGCGTCTGGACGACCTCTTCAAGACGGTTCGTCCGAAGGGCAAGCACTGGACCAACGCCGAAGTGGCGGAGGAACTGAAGCGGGCCAACCCCGAACTGCGGGTCGGTGGTGTGTATCTGTCGCAGTTGCGGACGGGCAAGCGCTCCAATCCCTCACCGGACCTGCTGGCCGCGCTGGCGCGCTTCTTCGGCGTGTCGGTGGCCTACTTTTTCGACGACGACGTCGCCGAGTCCGTACTGAGCCAGGTCGCCGCCGTCGAGGCGCTGCGGCAGGCGGGGGTCCGTTCGGTGGCGATGCGGGCCGCCGGGATGAAGAAGGAGAACCTCCAGGCCATCACGGCCATCATGGACCAGTACCGGCAGATGCAGGGGCTTCCGCCCGTCACCGACCCCGCGGAGACCGAGTGAGGGCCGGACGGAAGGGGCGGTCGGCCGACCAGGACCGCCGCAGTCAGATCAAGAGGCTCCGCAAGGCCGGCGCTCAGCGCATCGCCGATCTCGACCTGCCGCAGGTGGCGGATGTCGCCGAGCTCTGCCGCCACCTCAGCGAGGTCCGCGGCCGCCCGATCACGCTGGTGCCGATGCAGATGCCCGCTTCGCATCCGTGCGGGATGTGGGTCGCCGCCCGCGACGAAGACCTGATCTTCTACGACGCCAACACCACCAGCGCGCATCAGGAGCACATCATCTTGCACGAGCTGGGCCACATCATCTGCTGCCATCGCGGGGCGGGTTGGCTGGACGAGGCGAGCGCTCGCCTCCTCTTCCCCAACCTCGACCCCGACCTCGTGCGTGACATGCTCCTGCGCGCGACCTACGACGACGTTCAGGAGCAGGAGGCGGAGATCATCGCCTATCTGCTCTCCCAACGGGTGGGCAGCACCGGGGAACGGCATGACGCACCCTCGGCCGGGTCCGGAGACAGCGCCACGCTCAGCCGGATAGAACGCACCCTCATCTGACGTGGGCCGCGTCCTGCGTGGCGGATGCCACCTCCTCGGCCAGGATCGACACGGCCCGTCGGATGTCGTCCTCGCGGTGTTCGCTGGTGACGAAGAACCGCAGCCTCGTGAGTCCCTCCTCCACGGCGGGGTGCAGGATCGGATCAGCGACGACCCCCCGGTCGAACAGCCGGTCCGCGACGCGCAGGGTCCTCGCCGAGTCGCCGAGGAGACACGGCACGATCGGAGTGTGGGCACTGGAGCCCGTCGCCAGACCGGCGGAGCCGGCCAGCCCCAGGAAGAGCTCCGCGTTCCGGCGCAGGGCCCGCACCCGGTGCGGTTCCGCGACGATCAGCTCCGTGGCGGCCAGCGCCGCGGCCGCGTTGGCCGGGGTCAGGCCGACGCTGTAGACGAAGCCCGGCAGCGTGTGCCGCAGCCACCGCACCATCCGGGCCGAGCCGCCCAGGTAACCGCCGCAGCCGGCGAAGGCCTTGGACAGGGTGCCCATCCACAGGTCCACGTCGCACCGGTCCACACCGAAGAACTCCCCCACGCCGCGGCCACGTTCGCCCACGGTCCCGATGCTGTGCGCCTCGTCGACCATCAGCAGGGCGCCGTAGCGCTTCTTCAGCTCGATCACGGCGGGCAGGTCGACCAGGTCGCCGTCCATGCTGTACGCGCCCTCGACGGCGATCAGCACCCGCCTGAACCGGGACCGGTTGAGCCGCAGCATGTGTTCCAGCCGGCCGACGTCGTTGTGGGCGAACGGGCGCCGCGCCGCGCCGGACAGGGCGCAGCCCTGGAGGATGCTGTCGTGGGCGAGCGCGTCGTGCACGACCAGGTCCCCCGCGCCGACGAGGTGCCCTATCGCGGTGACATTGGTGGCGTGGCCGCTCACCAGTGCCACGCAGTCGTCCACGCCGAGGAAGTCGGCGAGCGCCCGCTCCAGCCGTACGGTCAGGTCCCGTTCGCCGGAGAGCGCCCGGCTCGCGGAGACCGAGGTGCCGTACCGCTCCACCGCCTGCTGAGCGGCCTCGTTGACCGTGGGGTGGCCGGAGAGACCCAGGTAGTTGTAGCTGCCGAAGGACAGGTACGTCCGGTCGCCTATCACGGTCGTGTCGCGGATGGTGCCCTGGTGGACCCGGAAGTACGGGAAGTCCGCACCGCTGCCGGTGATGGCGCTCAGGCGCTCCTCGAACTGCCGCACCTCCGGGAAGTCGTCGACGCACCCGGTCGTGGGGTCCCAGTCCGTCCGTGTCTCCGCGGGGAGCGGCTCAGCGGGCGCCGCCGGCTCCGTGAGCTGCGGATCGGCCGGCGTGACCAGCTCGATCAGCCGCTCGACGGTGAGGTCGGGGGCGTACATCTCCTCGGTGCGGAACCCCGGTACCCGCTTGCCGATGTTGCCTTCCAGCTCGTGCAGCATCAGGGAGTCGAAGCCGAGGTCGGTCACCAGAGCCATCCGCTCGCTCAGGTCGGAGAGGGGGAAGACCCCGACCCGCGCAACCTCTTCGAGCACGAGGGAGGCGGCGGAGGCACCACCTGCGCCACCGGTCCGCACCTCCCCGCGCGCCGTCTCGGGAGCCGCCCCGGGAGCCGCCCCGGGTACGTCCTTCGCCGGCTCGCGTGCCGACTCGTCGACCACCCAGTGGCGGCGCGGGGCGAGCGGACTCGGTGGCAGGGTGGTCGGGGGTATGCGCTCCGTCACCGGAAGAAGCCCCGAGCCGGTGACCGCGCGCTCCGCGAGCCGGGCCAGCGCGGCCGCGCGTGCCTCGGCGGGCAGCGACCCCGGAGCCGGCAGGGCGACGACCTCCGGCGGTGCACCGGGGGGCACCGTCCCGGCCACCTGTCCCGGCCCGAGGTCGCCGGTGCGGCCGGCCGCCATGGCCCGGGCCGCCGCGGTGAGCTTGGTGACGGCGTCGGCCACGTCCTCCGCGACCAGTGCGAGGCGCTCCGGGAAGGGAGCCCGGCGGGCCAGGGTGCTCGCCACCCCGGCCAGCGGCGGCCGGTCGTCGGCGATGGTGGACGCCAGTTCCCCGGCGTACCGGGCCAGCCCGGCGCGGTCGCGGGCGCTGAGGAGCAGGAGCTGCGGTTCCCCGTCCGGGGCCGGGCGGGCCGGTGCGGTGCCGCACTCCTCCAGCACCAGGTGGACACCGGTGCCGCCGAAGCCGAAGGCGCTCACCCCCGCGCGGCGCGGCCGCCCCGTCCCCGGCCAGCGGGTCGGCGTGGTCGGGACGGTCAGCCGCGCGGCCTCGAGTCCGGAACGGTCGGCCAGGCCGAACTCCGGCTGCGGCGGAATCACACCTCGGTGCACGGCCAGGACGGTCTTGATGAGTCCGGCTATGCCCGCGGCGTTGAGCGAGTGCCCGACCACCGCCTTCACCGCTCCGAGGAAGGCCGGTGCGCCCCGCTCACCGCGCAGTTCGCGCAGGACGCCGACCTCGACGGGGTCGCCGACCGTCGTACCGGTGCCGTGCGCCTCCAGGTAACCCACCGTGTCGGGAGTCAGCCCCGCGTCCCGGTAGGCCCGGCGCAGCGCGCGGAGCTGACCGGCCGCCTGGGGGTGCATGCCGCCCTGCACGGTTCCGTCGTTGGCCGTTCCCACACCGCGGATCACGGCGTAGACCCGATCGCCGGCTGCCAGCGCGTCGGCCAGTGGCCGCAGCACCAGGATCCCGGCACCCTCCCCCAGGACGAAGCCGTCGGCCTCGGCGCCGAACGGCAGGCACCTGCCGCTGCCCGAGATGGCGCCGATCCGGCTGAGCCCCACCAGCAGGTCCGGGGTGAGCTGTAGTTGGGCGCCCCCCGCGAGAGCGATACGGCACCGGCCGGCGCGCAGGGCGAACACGGCGTTGGCCACGGCCATGAGCCCACCGGAACACGCCGAGTCCAGCGCGTAGCTCTCTCCGTGCAGATCGAAGACCGAACTGATCGTGTTCGGTCCCATGTTGAGCAGGAGCCCGGCGACGGACGTGCCGTGCAGCCCCGGGACCGCGCGGACCGTCTCCGCCCACCGGGGGTCGGTCGGCCGTGCGCCGAACTCACCGCCGGCCAGCTGTCGCATCCGGATCTGCAGGGTGCTGATCTCGCGATAGCCCCCCTCGGTGAGCGAGGTGATCACCGAGGTCTCCTCGCGGTCGAAGCCCTCGGCCTCCCATCCGGCGTCCTGGATCGCCTCCCGGGCGAGGTCGATCAGCAACCGGGCCTGTGGATCCATCGCGGCGGCCCGCCGCGGCGGGATGCCGTAGTGCGCGGCGTCGAAATGGCCCACGTCCGGCAGCAGCGCCATGGTGTCCGTACGGATCGAGGACGGATCGCGGAAGTTGTCGCCAAGGAACGCTGCGGCGCGCCATCGGGAGTCCGGGACGGTGGAGAACTGCGCCTGCGGAGCCGTGAGGAGGCGCCAGTACTGGTTCAGGTTCGGTGCGCCCGGGAACCGGCAGGACATCCCGACGATCGCGATGTCGTCACGTCGCACTTCGGCTGAACCCATGAGGGAATCTCTTCCTGTCACTGATGTCATCGGGCGGCGGCCGGTCGCCCGCGCCACCAGTCCACCGTCGCCCCGACCTGTTCGTCGAGGGGGGTGGCCCGGACCGCGAACGCGGCTTCGTACGCGCTCGAATCGACGATGAACGGACGGTCGAACTGGTAGCGGATCTCCTTGAGTTCCCGGATCAGCGGGGAGAAGACGGAGGCGAGCCCCAGCGCCGCCGACGGCAGCCTCCGCACCGCGACCGGTCCCGTGCCCGCCTCCGCGGCGAGGCGGTCGACCATCTCCCGGGTGGACGAAGCGGGCTCCGTCGGGACGTGCCAGGCCCGCCCCCAGGCCCGTTCCTCGCCGGCGACCTCGACCAGGGCCCTGGCCACGTCGGGGAGGTAGGTCCAGCTGTGCGGGACGTCGGGGTCACCGAGCGTGGAGACCGGCTTGCCGCGCAGCAGCCGTGGGACGACCCGTCCGGCCAGGTGCCCGCCGTCGGTGACCCCTGGCCCGAAGAAGTCCGAGGCCCGCACCTCGACCGCCTTGATGCGCCCCTGCTCGTGCAGTTTCCGCGCCTGCTCCCACGTGGCGGCACGTACGCGCCCCTTGGGGCCGGTCGCCGCGAGTGGCAGGTCTTCGGTCATGGGGCGGTCGACCGGGCCGTATCCGTAGAGGTTGCCCAGCATGACCAGGACGGCCCCGGTCGCCTCCGCCGCCGTGCAGATCGACGAGGCCAGCGGCGGCCATTCGGTGGTCCAGCGGTGGTAGGGGGGCGCCGCGCAGCTGTGGATGACGGCCGCGCCCTGCGCGGCCTCGGTCAGTCGTTCGCTGTCCGACGCGTCCAGGGCGACATGGTCGATGCCCGGCTCCGGGCTTCTGCCCGACCTGGTGACGACGCGTACGGAATGACCCTGTTCGGCCAGCAGCCGGGCGGTGGCCGCACCGGCGGGCCCGTAACCTATGACGACATGAAGGTTCACGCACGCACGTTAGCGCGAATAACTTTCTGATCTTGTGTCAGGGATGCCCCGGCCGGCCCTGGCACGACGGCTTCCGGGGCCGCCGTGCCAGGGGGACCGCCGGGCCCGCCCGAAGCCCGCGTCCGTCGGTACGCCCGCGAAAGCGGCCTTCTGGAGGCGATCGCCTCGTGGGCGTGTCCGTCGGGGCCGGCGACCGTGCCGTGCGCCCCGGCCGGACTCGCAGGCGCGCCGCAGTCGCCCCCGCGAGACGGTCTGCACCAGCCCGAGCGTCCAGCGCGGCCGGGAACGGCACGGCGTTCTGGATGGCTTCCTTACACCCCAAGTGCCGTGTGGCAGAAGTGGCGTGAGTGTGCGCGAGGGGGGCGCAGGGTAGTGCACCAGATCTCGGCATGGTCACAAGCTGAACGATCTCCGCCATGGCCATAAGGTGTGCCTTACCTAAGTTGTATGGTGGCGTCGTCGAACCGGCAACGGGGAAGGAATGTGGTGTGCATGGGCGACGTCCGCCTGGTGGCGAAGGACCTCGAGGTCGGGCACGGCGGCCGCCCGGTGCTGAAGCAGGTGGACCTGTCGCTCCGGGCCGGTGCGATCACCGTGCTCGTCGGCCCCAACGGCTGCGGTAAATCCACCCTGTTGCGCACAGTGGCGGGCCTTCTGCCGCCGCTCGGCGGTGAGATACGCATCGACGACGCCCCCCTCGGGTCGTTCGCCCGCCGCACGCTGTCCCAGCGACTGGCGTTCCTCCCGCAAACGTCGCAGGCCCCGGCCGGGGTGACGGTCCGTGAGCTCGTGCGGCACGGGAGGTACGCCCACCGCGGGGCCCTCGCCCGGCACACGAGCGAGGACACGGAGGCGATCGACTGGGCGCTCGACGTCACGGACGCGGCTCCGCTGGTCGAACGACGCCTCGACGAGCTGTCGGGCGGCGAGCGCCAACGCGCCTGGCTGGCCATGGTGCTGGCCCAGCGCGCCGGGGTGCTGCTGCTGGACGAGCCCACCACGTACCTCGACATGCGCCACCAGTTCGAGGTGCTCGACGTCGTACGGCGCCTCGCCGAGGAGCACCACATCGCCGTCGGTGTGGTCCTGCACGACCTGATGCAGGCCGCGGCCTACGCCGACGACGTCGTGGTCGTCGCCGACGGCGGGATCGCCGCCGCGGGCGCGGCCGACGACGTCCTCGTCCCCGATGTCATCGAGCGGGCCTTCGGGCTCCGCGTCACCGTCGTGCGCGATCCGGCCACCGGCTATCTCGCCTGTTTCCCCCGGCGGTCCCAGGCTCCCGCCGCGTCCTGAACCCGGGGCCCACGGCGCTCCGCCCGCATCACCAGCACACAAGGAGAGATTCACCATGCAGAGAATGCTGCGCGCCCTCGTGACGGGCGGTACCGCTGTGGCCCTGATACTCACCGCCGCGGGCTGCGGGTCCGGCACGGTCGGCGAGTCCACCGAGGGCAAGACCTCTGGGGACAAGGCCACGAGCGGGAAGATCACCGTCGACACCGCCCAGGGCAAGGTCAGCCTGGACAAGCCGGCGACCAAGGTCGTCGCGCTGGAGTGGACGTACACCGAGGAGCTGATCGCGCTCGGCGTCATCCCGGCCGGCAACGCCGACAACAAGGGCTACAGCACCTGGATCACCGCCAAGGGCGCGGGCCTGCCCGACAAGGTCACCGACGTCGGCGACCGCAACGAGCCGAGCCTGGAGAAGATCCGGGCCCTCCAGCCGGACCTCATCGTCATCGACAACGACCGGTCGAAGGCCAACCTCAAGCAGCTCCAGGCCATCGCGCCCGTGCTGTCGTTCACGTACACCACCAAGCCGCAGCTGGCGACGATGAAGAAGAACTTCACCGAGCTGGCGAAGGCGGTCGGCAAGGAGGACAAGGCCGCCGAGGTCACCAAGCAGATCGACGCCAAGGCCGCCGACCTCAAGGGACGGCTGGACAAGGCCGGCAAGGGCGAGCTGAAGTACGCGCTCGCGCAGGGCTTCACCGCCAACGGCACCGCCTCGATCCGCATGCTCACCGATGACGCGATCGCTCCGCAGGTGCTGAACCTGGCCGGGCTGAAGAACGGCTGGAAGGGCCAGTCCGACGCCTGGGGCATGACCACGGTGGGCGTCGAGGGCCTGACCAAGGTCGAGAAGGACGCGACCTTCCTGTACGTCGCCGCCGACAACGACAACCCGTTCACCGGTGACCTCGCGGGCAACGCGGTGTGGAAGGGCCTGGACTTCGTCAAGAACGACAAGGCCCTGCCGCTCGACCCGGGCACCTGGCTCTTCGGTGGCCCGCTGTCGGCGATGCACATCCTCGACGAGACCGGCAAGGCTCTGAAGGTCTGATGGCCCCGGAAGGACTGACGGCCCCCGTGGCCCGTCCGCTCGGCCGCCGCCCACGAGCCGTGCTCGTGGGCGGCGGTCTGTCCCTCGTCCTGTGCCTGGTGGGCGTGGTCCACCTCGGTCTCGGCGTGTCGGGTGTGGGCATCGGCGACATCGTGGACCTGCTCCTCGGCCACGGCGACGCCCGCACCGAGGACGTGCTGCTCGGCAGCCGCCTGCCGCGCACGCTGACCGGTCTGGTCGTCGGCGTCGCGCTCGGCGTGTCCGGCGTGCTCGTCCAGGGCGCGACCCGCAACCCCCTGGCGGCGCCCGACACGCTGGGCGTGAACGCCGGGGCGTACTTCGCCGTGGTGCTGGTGGCGTTCACCGGGATCAGCCTCGGCCCGCTCCCCGCCGGGGGCGCGGCGTTCCTCGGCGGTCTCGTCGCGGTCGCGGTGGTGTACCTGCTCAGCCGTAGCGGCGTGATGACGCCCGGGCGGGTGCTGCTCGCCGGTGCGACCGTGGCGCTGGCGGGCACCTCCGCGGCCGAGTTCCTCCAGATGCTCGATGTGCAGGCGACCCGCGGGCTGTTCTTCTGGGGCAACGGCACCCTGATGCAGTCCGGTCTGGAACGGCCCCTGACGCTCGGCGCGGTCGTCGCCGTCGGCGCGCTGATCGCCCCGTTCCTGGCCCGCCCGCTGGACCTGCTGGCGCTCGGCGACGAGACGGCGGAGGCCATGGGCGTACGCGTGGAACGCATCCGGCCGGCCGCGTTCCTGGTCGCCGTACTGCTGTCCGCGGCGGCTGTGTCGCTCGCCGGGCCGATCGGCTTCGTCGGGCTCATCGGGCCGGTCATCGTACGGCAGTTGGGCATCCGCAAGCACGCGCTGCTCATTCCGATGGCGGCGTTGCTGGCCTCCGCGCTGGTCCTGGGGGCCGACGCGGCCGCGCAGCTGATCGTGACGCCGTCGGCCACGCAGCCCGCCGAGATCCCGGTCGGTGTGGTGACGGCGCTGATCGGCGGCCCGGTGTTCATGGCGCTGGCCCGCCGGGTGAGCACCGGCGACGCCGACACGGGGGCGGCGGTCGTGGTCTCCGACCAGCGGCGCGCCCCCGCCTACGCGGTCGCGCTCGGCGCCGGGCTGGTGGCCCTGGCCGTCGCGATCGCCGTCTCGCTGCGCGTCGGTGACGTCGAGATCACCTGGAGCCAGCTCGTCGCGTCGCTGTTCGGTTCCGCGGAGCAGATCACCGAAGCGGTGGTGGACTACCGGCTTCCGCGCATCCTGGTGGCGGCGCTGGCCGGGGCGTGCCTGGCGGTCGCCGGGGCGGCGGTGCAGGCGGTGGTGCGCAACCCGCTGGCCGAGCCGGGTCTGGTGGGCGTGACCGGCGGGGCGTCCCTGGGCGCGATCGCGGTCATCGTCGCCGTCCCGTCGGCGCCGCTGGTGGCGCTGCCGGCCGCGGCGGGGATCGGCGGCGTCCTGATGCTCGCCCTCGTGGTGCTGGTCGCGCGCGGGAGCGGCAAGGACGGGCGGACCGGGCTGGACCCGACCCGGGTGGTGCTGGTGGGCCTGGGTGCCGCCGCCACGTCGATGGCCCTGGTCAACATCATGGTGGTCAGCGTGCAGATGAACGTCTCGTCCGCGCTCGGCTGGCTGGCGGGCAGCACCTACGCCCGTGACTTCTCGGCCCTGGGCTGGCTCGCCCTGCCCGCGGTGGTCGCGGTGATCCTGGTGATCGCGGCGCGGCCGGTGAACCTGCTCTCCCTCGGTGACGAGCTGCCGCGGGCTCTGGGGCTGGAGCTGGGCCGCGCCCGGCTGCTGGTCCTCGGGGCGGGCGCGGTGCTGGCGGCGGGTACGGCGGCGGCGGTGGGCGCGGTCGGCTTCGTCGGCCTGGTCGCTCCGCACCTGGCCCGGCGGATCGTGGGCGGCAACACGGCCCGCATGGTGCCGATGGCCGCCGTCCTGGGTGCGGTCCTGGTGGTGTCCTCGGACGCCCTGGGCCGCTGGCTGCTGGCGCCGACCGAGATCCCCGTGGGCATCGTCACGGCGCTGCTCGGCGCCCCCTACCTGGTGTGGCTGCTGCGGCGGCTGTGACGGGGGCGGGTCAGGAGGGCTGGGCGATACGGGACCGGGGGCGCTTCGCGCCGTCCCCGACGGCCTCCGCCTCGGGCCTGAGCGTGCGTGCGGCCAGCACGCCGAGCAGGCAGACGAGTGCGGAGGCCAGGCACACGGCGGTGAACGCACCGGAGAACGCGGTGTGGGCGAGTGGCCGGAGCGCGGGGTCGAGCAGCTCGAACCGCCCGGTCTCCACGGCCTCGCGCACCGGAGCGGTGACCCCCTGACCGGTACCGAGCCCCTCGCCCAGGCGGGCGGAGAACACCGCCCCGAAGAGGGCGACGCCGGTCGCCGTCCCCAGCGGGTAGCAGGCATTGGTGAGCCCGGAGGCCATCCCGGCCCGGTCGGCGGGCGCGGCGCCCACCGCGACGCCCATGAGGGGCGGGAAGATGACGGCTCCTCCGACACCGAGCAGCACGAGGGCGACGGCCGTGACGGCCTGCCCGCCGCCCGAACCAGCGGCTGCCAGCCCGAGCAGCCCCAGCCCTTGGGCCGCGAAGCCCCCGGCGACCAGCAGGTCGGGAGGTAACACCTTCTGCAGGCGGGCGACGAACAGCCCGGCCAGGAGCAGGCTGCCCGTCAGGGGCAGGAGGCGCAGGCCGACTTCCAGGGGTGAGTACCCGTGGGTGCTCTGCAGCCACAGCGTGACGAAGGCGAGTACGCCCAGGCTGGAGAGCCGGGCGAGGAAGCCCAGCACGGCGGCCCCGGAGAACGCCCGGACGCGCAGCAACGTCATGTCGATCAGGCCGTCGCCACGGCGCTGGCTGGCCACGAGGGCCACGACCAGCACGACGCCGACGGCCGCCGGGATCAGCACCTCCGGCGCGGCCCACCCTGCTTCGGGTCCGGCGACCAGCGGATAGTGCAGTGCCAGGAGCGCGCCGACACCGAGGGCGGCACCGAGGAGGTCCATCCGGCGCCGGGTGTCGCGTGGCGCCGCCGACTCGGGCATACGGGTGAGCGCGCCCGCCACGACGAGGACCCCGATGGGCACATTGACGAGGAAGATCCAGCGCCACCCGAGCAGTTCGACGAACAGGCCTCCGACGATGGGGCCGAGCGCGCCGGCGGCGGAGGCGATGGCGGCGAAGGCGGCTATCGCGGCCTGGCGCCGGACACCTTCGTACGCGGCGGCCATCAGCGCGAGGGTGGGCGCGAACACCATGGCGCCGCCCAGCCCTTGGGCGGCGCGGGCGGCGATGAGGGTACCGGCGTCCGGCGCCAGGCCGCACGCGGCGGACGCGAGGGTGAAGAGCGCCATGCCGGCGGTGAACACGGTGCGGCGCCCTATGCGGTCGGAGAGCGCGCCCGCGGTCAGCAGCAGCGCGCCGAAGGCCAGCGAGTACGCCGACACGGTCCACTGCACCCTGCCCAGCCCCGCCTCCAGATCGCGCGCGATGTCCGAGAGGGCGACGTTCACCACCGTCACGTCCAGGGTCATCATCACGCCACCGGCACTGACCAGGGCGAAAGTCCATCGCGGAGTGCATCGCGGGGTACGAGGGCGGGAAGGCACCGCTGGTCACCTCCATGTGACGTCCGGGGCCGGTCAATCGGGCCACAACTGACAGAACGTCAGTTTTCAACTGGGGCTCCGTGGCCGAAAGTTGACCTTGCCCATTAGGTAAGCCTAACCTAATCTAACCCCGCTTGGACGTCCAGGTGTTCGAGCGCATTGATCCGGACAGACATCGGAGCTGCCTGATGCCCACCCCCGCCGACCATCCCGTGCCCGCGTTGCCCGACGTGGCCCCCGCGGCATGGCAGGAAGCCAACCGACGCCTGCTCGCGAAAGCGCTGGGCGAGTGGTGTTTCGAGGACATGATCAAGGCGGTCGAGACCGGTGACGGCGGTTACCGCATCGACCTCGACAGCGGCACCACGTACGCGTTCAGCGCCACCCCCGGCGCGTTCGGCTGGCTGCGTGTCGACCCGGCGTCGATCACCCGCACCTCCACCAGCATGCTCGGCAACTCCATCGCCCAACCGGCCTGGGACGCCCAGCAGTTCCTCATGGAAGCCGCCTCGACGATCGGCAGCGACCCGTCGACCATCGCCACGTACTTCACCGAACTGTCCGCCACCCTCGCCGTCGACGCCGCCCGCATCACCCACGGCGGCGACACCGTGGCCGAGCTGCGCGCCCTGGACCACACCGAGCTGGAGTGCCGCATGACCGGGCACAACCTCCTCGTCGCCAACAAGGGCCGCATCGGTTTCTCCGCCACCGACGTACGCCGCTACGCACCCGAGTCCGCACAGCCGCTGACACTCCAGTGGCTGGCCGTCCACCGCGGCCTCGCCGAGTTCCGCGGCACTTCCGAGCTGTCCGAAAACAGCATCCGCGAGCGCGAGTTGGACGACGAGACCCGGACCCGGTTCACAGGCGTCCTCCAGGAGGCCGGCGTCGACCCCGAGGGCTACGTCTGGATGCCCGTGCACCCCTGGCAGTGGGACCACGCCGTCCAGATCCTGCACGCCGCCGACGTGGCGCAGCGCCGCATCATCCCGCTGGGCGAGAGCACCGACGCGTACCTGCCCGGCCAGTCCATCCGGACGATGGCCAATGTCACCGCCCCCGAGCGGTACGACGTCAAACTCCCGCTGAAGATACTCAACACCCTGGTCTGGCGCGGCATCCCGCCGCACTGCACCATGGGCGCGCCCGTCGTCACCCAGTGGCTGCGCGGGCTCGTGGAGCGCGACGCGTTCCTGACCGAGGAGTGCCGCACCGTGTTCCTCGGCGAAGTGGCGTCGGTGACCGTCCGGCACCCCTACCTCACCACGCTGGAGGACACGCCCTACCAGCACCTCGAGACACTCGGCTGCATCTGGCGCGAGTCGGTGTCGGCGCGCAAGGACCCCGGTGAGCGGGTGCGCACCTTCGCCTCGCTCCTCCACGTCGACAACGCCGGTGACGCCTTCGTCGCCGAACTCGTCCGCGCCTCGGGCCTCGATCCGCAGGAGTGGCTGCGGCGCCTCTTCGGCACTCTCCTCGTGCCGATCCTGCACGTGCTGTACCGGTACGGCGTCACCTTCAACCCGCACGGGCAGAACACGCTGATCGGGTACGACGAGAATGACGTACCGGCCCGCTTGTACCTGAAGGACTTCGTGGACGACGTGTGCGTGTCGTTCACCGATGTGCCCGAGCGCGGCCCGGAGCCCGACGGACACGACCACGTACTGCCCCGCAAACACCCGTCGATCATCAAGCAGCACGTCGTCGACCAGGTCTTCGTCGGCCACTTCCGCTACCTCGCGCCGCTGTGCGCCGAGCAGCTCGGCGTACCGGAGAAGACGTTCTGGCGCCTCGTCCGGCAGACGATCCTCGACTTCCAGCAGCGGTTCCCCGAGCTGTCCGAACGGTTCGCCGAGTACGACCTGCTCGCCCCCGAGATCCCCCGCTACGGCCTCAACCGCGACCGGATCGTCGTCACCCGGTACACCGACCGCGCCCTGCGCCACGCGCTGTACCCGAACGGCACGCACCCCAACCCGCTGGCCGAGCACTGAGGAGACAGGGCGTGACACCGCTGACCGAAACACGACCCCCGCTGTCCCCCTTCCCGCCGGCCCTGCTCGCCGGGTCCTACGACGGCCTCGCCGAGGTCCTGGCCACGCTCACCGAGGCGGTCGACACCGCGTCGACCGCCCGCCGCCCGGACGGCCCGATCCCGGCGGGCACCCCCGCCGAAGTCCTCGCCGCCGCCTCCCGGGCGCTGGGCCCGGCCGAACTCCCCGCCGAGGGGCTCGGCACCAAGGCCGCGCTCCAGCTGCTGACGACCGTGCTGATCGAGCACGGCATCGACCTGTCCCACCCGCGGGCCGCCGCCCATCTCCAGCCACCGTCGCTCGCGGTCGCCGTCGCCGCCGACGCCCTGGCGAGCGCCGGGAACGCCTCCCTGGACACCTACGACTCCGGGGCCTGTGCCCTTGCGGTCGAACGCTGGCTCATCGGCGTACTGATCCGGCTGGCCGGGCTCGGGGAGCGCGCCGACGGAGTCCTCACCCCCGGCGGGTCCCTGTCCAACCTGATGGGCCTGCTGCTCGCCCGGGACGCGGCCGCGCTGCGGCGTGGCATCAACGCCCGCGAGCAGGGGGTGGCGGCCCTGCCGGGCCCGGTGGTGTTCTGCTCCGAACTCGCCCACTTCTCCACCCACCGGGCCTGCGCCGCACTGGGACTGGGCGAGGCCGCCGTACACCCGGTGCCGGTCGACGAGCGCCGGCGCATGCGGCCCGACGCGCTGGCCGCCGCAGTGGAGGCGCTCGGCCCGGACCGGACGCCGATCGCGGTGGTCGCCACCGCCGGGACCACGGACTTCGGCTCCGTCGACCCGCTCCCGGAGATCGCCGAGATCGCCGCCGGGCACGGCATGTGGATGCACGTCGACGCCGCGTACGGGTTCGGCGCGCTGTTCTCGAAGCGGCTGGCCGGCCGCCTGGCGGGTCTCGAACTGGCCGACTCGGTCACGCTCGACCTGCACAAGATCGGCTGGCAGCCCGCCGCGACCAGCGTCCTGCTGGTCTCCGACACGACCGCGTTCACCTCCCTGGACCGCGAGGTCGCCTACCTCAACCCGGTCGACGACTCCGAGGCCGGGTACGACGGGCTCCTCGGCCGCAGCCTCCAGACCACCCGCCGCCCCGACGCGGTGAAAGCCGCCGCCACGTTGCTGGCGTACGGCCGGACCGGCATGGGCCGGATGGTCGACGCGTGCCACGACCTCGCCCGCCATGCCGAACGGCGCATCCTCGCCGAGCCCGAGCTGGAGCTGGTCGCCCCCGCCGAGCTGACCACGGTGCTGTTCCGCTACCGCGCCGAGAACCCGGAGGTCACCGACGAGCTCAACGGCGCCCTGCGCCGGCGGCTGCTGGAGTCCGGCACCGCGCTCATCGGGCGTACCGAGGCCACGACGGGCGGCCCGGGCTCCCCCAAGCGGGTGTGCCTGAAGTTCACCCTGCTCAACCCGACCGCCACCACCGACGACATCGACGGTCTCGTGGACACGGTCCTCGACGCCGGCCGCACCTGTGAACGACTCATCGAGGAGGGCGCCGCATGAGCATCACCACCACGGCGGCAACCACCACCCGCAAAGACCCCCTGCACGAACGGGACGCCCGGGGTGCCGCCGAGCACGCCCACATCGAGGCACTGCTGCGGTGCTGGCTGCGCGAGACCGGCACGCCCGTGACGCCCGGCCCGCTCCGGGTCGAGCTGCCCACCGCGGGGCTCGCCCTCGTCACCGAGGTGACGCACTGCTCCCCCACCGGGTGGCACCGGTTCGCCCCCGCCCGCCTGGAGGGCCCCGGCGGCCCGCTCGGTCCGGCCGCCGACCCGGTGACGGCGGTCGCGCTGCTGTCCACCGAGGCGGCGGTGCGCGGCGGCGGCCGCCCCGGCGGGGTCCCGGCCGGTGAGGTCGCCGACCTGGTGGAGCGCACCGCCGAGTCCGTACGCCGGGTCGCCACGTTCATCGCCGACCGGCGCGCCCATCCGCAGCCGCCGCCCGGCGTGGACGGCTTCCTCGACGCCGAACAGGCGCTGCTCCTGGGCCACTTGAACCATCCGGCGCCCAAGAGCCGCGACGGCATCTCGGACAACGACGCCGCCGCGTTCTCGCCCGAGCTGCGCGGCTCCTTCCGGCTGCACTGGTTCGCCGCCGACGAGTCGGTGGTCTCGCACGACGCCGTCGCCGGCGCCCCCTCGCTGGCGGGCCGCGACACCGTCGCGCTCCTCGCCGACCTGGCCGGGCGGCGCCTGGACGACGGGCGGGTGCTGGTGCCCGCGCACCCGTGGCAGGCCCGTGACCTGCTGCACCGCCCCCGGATCAGGGCGCTCGTCGCCTCCGGCGCGCTCAAGCCGCTCGGCGAGCTGGGGCCCGAGTGGTGGCCCACGTCCAGTGTGCGGACCGTGTACCGGCCGGACGCCGATGTGATGCTGAAGCTGTCCCTCGGGCTGCGGCTGACCAACTCCCGCCGTGAGTCGACCCGCACCGAGCTGCGCCGGGGCCTGGAGATCAACCGGCTCCTCGACGCCGGGTACGCCGACCCCACGTTCCAAGCCCACCCCGGCTTCGCCATCACCCGCGACCCCGCCTGGCTCGCGGTGGACGAACCGGACCGGCCGGAGGGCCCGGAGGTGACCGGCCTCGACGTCGCCGTCCGCGAAGTCCCCGACGGCATCGCCGGCCTGCGTTGCCTGGTGGGCCTGGTCGCCCCGCGCCCCGGGCTCGGCCGCAGCGCGCTCGGCGACCTGGTCTCCGCGCTCGGCCCGGGCGCGGCCGAGCAGTGGACGGCCGACTACACCGACAAGGTGCTGGTGCCGATGCTGCACCTGTACGCCGCCACCGGCATCGGCCTGGAGGCGCACCAGCAGAACACCCTGGTACGGCTGGACGCGGCGGGCCGGGTGACCGGCTCCACGTTCCGCGACAACCAGGGCTACTACCTGGCCACTTCGTACCTGCCCGGGCTGCTGGAGCGGCTGGGTTCCGGCTCCTCCACGCTGGCCGTGGTCGACGACTCCCTCGTCGACGACCGGCTCTCGTACTACCTGCTGCGCAACCAGGCCCTGTCGGTCGTCGGCTGCCTCGCCGTCGACGGGCTGGCGGACGAGCGGGACCTGCTCGCCGTCCTCGCCGGCCGGCTGCGGGCGGCGCTGCCCGCGCTCGCCGAGGCGGGGCCGGACGGCGACCGGCTGGCGCGCCGCTGGCTGGAGGCCGACACCCTGCCGTGCAAGGGCAACCTGCTGACCCGGCTGCACGGCATCGACGAGGTGCTCGCCCCGCTGGACGCCCAGTCCGTCTACCTCGACGCCCCCAACCCACTCCAGGAGGCCTCCGTATGACCTCGGCACCGTCGGCCGCGCACGCCGTCCCGGGCCCGCCGCTGCCCTTACTGCCCACCCCCTGGACGGCCCGGGTGGCGCGGGCGGAGGGCACCGACCTGGACCTGGTGCACGGCTGGATGCAGTCGCCGCACATCGACGCCTTCTGGCACCAGGCGTGGCCGCGGACACGCTGGTACGAGGAGATCGCCGGGCACCTCGCGGGCGACGCGATCCTGCCGGTGCTGATCGACCTGGACGGGACGCCGTTCGCGTACATCGAGGTGTACCGGGTCGTCCGGGACCGGCTCGCCGGTCACTACCCGGAGCTGCCCCACGACCTGGGCGTCCACATCGCCATCGGCGAGGTGGGCCGTACCGGGCAGGGCCTGGGCCGGTCCCTCCTGCGTGCCCTCGCGGAGGGCCTGCTGGCCGCCGACCCGCGGTGCGCCCGGGTGGTCGCCGAGCCCGACGTGGCCAACGCGCCCTCGCTCAGGGCGTTCGAGGCGGCGGGCTTCCGCCCCGCCGGAAAGGTCGCCTTCCCCGACAAGACCGCCGTGCTGATGGTCCATCCGCGACGCGAGGAGGACATGCCCCGATGACCGAGACCGTCCTCACCAGTGACCACGACGTGGTGGCCGTCGGCTGCGGCCCGTTCAACCTGGGCCTGGCCGCTCTGGCGTCGACCGTCGACGACGTCGACCTGGTCGTCCTGGAGGAGCGGCCCGAACTCACCTGGCACCGGGGGATGATGTTCGGCGACGCCTCGATGCAGGTGAACTTCCTCGCCGACCTGGTCACCCTCGTCGCCCCCTGGCACCCCCTGTCGTTCCTCGCCTACCTGCACGACATGGACCGCCTGTACACGTTCACCGTGCGGGAGAACTTCTTCCCCTCGCGTCGCGAGTACGAGGACTACCTCCGCTGGGCGGCGGCGAGACTGCCCTCGGTCCGCTTCGCGCACCGGGTGGAGGAGGTCCGGTGGGACGCGGAGGCGGAGCGCTTCACGGTGGACGCGGTACGCGGTGACGGCACCCGGCTGAGGCTGCGGGCCCGCGACCTCGTGCTGGGCATCGGCACCGCGCCGTACGTACCGGACGCCCTGGCGGGCCTGCCGGCGGACAGGCTGCTGCACACCTCCGACTACCTGTACCGGGCGTCCGACGTGGCGTCCGCCGAGAAGGTCACGGTCGTCGGCTCCGGCCAGTCCGGCGCCGAGGTCGCGGTGGACCTGCTCGGGCGGAACGTCGAGGGCGGGCCGGCGGTGAGCTGGCTGACCCGCACCTCGTCGTTCGCCCCGCTCGACTACACCAAGATGAACCTGGAGCTGACGACTCCGGCGTACATGCAGTACTTCCACTCCTTGCCCGAGGACGTGCGCGACCGCCTGGTCAAGGAGCAGTGGCAGTTCTACAAGGGCATCTCCACCGACACGCTGGAGGAGATCCACGAGCTGCTCTACCGGCGCCAGTTGGAGCACGGACTGGCCGAGGTGGAACTGCGCTTCGGCATCACCGTCGAGTCGGCGGCCGTCGAGTCGGGGTCGGGGCGGGCGGTGCTGACCTGCCGGCACCGCGACACGGGTGAGAGCTTCGAGCACACCACCGACCTGGTCGTGGCGGCGACGGGCTACCGCAACCGGACGCCCGACTTCCTGAAGCCGGTCGACGACCTGTTGCGGCGGGACGGCCGGGGCCGTCCCCGGGTGCGCCTGGACCACTCCGTGGAGCTCACCGAAGGTGTCACCGGGCGGGTGTTCGTGGCCAACGCCGAGATCCACAGCCACGGCGTCTCGGCGCCGAACCTGGACATCGGTGCCGTACGCAACGCCACGATCCTCAACGCGGTCACCGGCAGGGAGACCTACCGCCTGCCGAAACGCTCCGCGTTCACCAGCTTCGACGTACCGAGGCGCGTGTCGTGAACCGGTGGGGTCCGTCGAACCGGTATCCGGGTAGGCGGGGCCCGGGAAGATACTTTGTTAACCGGCGCCCCCCAGGGAGGTTTTTGTATTTGTGCCGCCAGGCGCGTCAACAACAAGCCCCAGTA